>DATFPZ010000435.1:0-7947 GCA_035264545.1 Acidimicrobiia bacterium | reverse complement strand
GAGCCCTGCCACAGACCGAAGATGTCTCGGCCTTGCCGGGTGGCGCCGCGCCCGCTGCCGAATTCGAGGCCGCACCCCGAGAGCACGATCACGAGGAGGGCGAGCGAGACGCGCCTCATGCCGGCGGACACTATCCCCGGGCTCCCGGGCACGCGATGATGCGCCGTGCTCATCGCGGACGCGCTCGCAGCCACGTCCAACTCCGACGACACGACCTTCTCGATCCCGATCCTCGTCGGCGCCGCGGCTCTCGGCGTCGGCTGGCTCGTGCTCCTCGCCGCCGTGGCCGCGTGGCGCCGACCCCACGGGATCCGGTCCGGGTCCGCCACGCAGGATCTGCCACCCGTGCCGCCCGCGGTCGCAGGCCTGTTGTGCAACGACTTCGAGCTCCCCGCCGAGCTTCCGCCGGCGACGCTGCTCGACCTGGCAGCCCGGCACGTGGTCCGGCTCGAGGAAGTCGAGCCGGGCAAGACGATCTGCCGCGTGGGAGCGACGGCGGGAAACGAACCGCTGACGCGGTACGAGCAGCGCGTGCTCGACGAGGTCCGGCGCAAGGCGATCGACGGGGTCGTGCCGACCGACGCGCTGACGACGGGGCCGGAGGACGCATCGAGAAATTGGCATCGTGCGTACAGCAAGGAGGTGATCGGCGATGCGCAGGACCGCGGGCTGACGCGGGACCGCTCGCCCGGCTGGTTGGTGTCGCTCGTGGGCGTGGGCCCGTTTGCGATCGGTGGGCTGCTGTACCTCGCGAGCCTGGTGGGCGGTGAGAGCACCGATCACCCGGTGCCGGCCGGAATCGCCGGCGGCCTCGCCATCACCACCATCGTGATCATCACGGTCGCCGCCGGTCGTCTGAGCCGGTCGACAGCGCAGCTGCCGACCGACACGGGGAAAGAGATGACAGCGCGATGCCTCGCCCTGCGCGCCCACCTACGCGAGAACGAGCAGCTCGCCGATCTCCCGCCGGCGGCCGTGCAGCTCTGGGGTCGGCACTTCGCGTACGCGGGCGTCATGGGCGTCGCTCCCACCGCGGTCGCGCTCCTGCCCTTCGGCACCGAGGACGACAACGGCGCGTGGAGCCGCTTCGGCGGGCGGTGGCGGCGCGTGCGAGTCCGGTATCCGCGTGGCTGGCCCCCGGGCTGGGGCAAGCACCCCGCGTTCGCGACGTTCCTCGCCGTGCTCTGGGGTACGGCGGCGGTCGTCGCGCTCTACGGGCTCCGGAGCCTCGCGGAGTCGACAGCGGAGCCGATCACCGCGACCGATCCCCTCTTCGACCGCGACCAACTCGACTGGATCGGTCGCGGTGCGCTCCTGGTGATGATCCCGGTCGCGCTCGTCCTGCTGTGGGCGATCTTCCTCCTGGTGCGTTCCGTGCCCGACTTCTGGCGCACCCGGGCGACCACCGGCGAGCTGGTGCGGGTACGCCGTCGAAGTCAGATCTTCCAGTCGAACAACCGCAACAATCCCCGGTACTGGTACTACTTCGCCCTCGACGACGGAACGCGCACCAGGATCAGGTCCTGGCGAGTGGGCCGCGGCCTCTACGACGCGCACTCGCAGGGCGAGACGGTCGCGGCGACGTACACGGCGAACCTCGGCTACGTGCGCGAGCTCCGGCCCCTGCTGAGGGCGCCGTCTACGTGATCTTGAGCTCGGGGCGGTAGACCTTCTTCGGCGCGAGCTCCTCGACGCGTTCCGCGATCGCCACGAACACCCGCGACGCCTCGTCGTCGGGATCTGTGACCACGAGCGGCCGGCCCTCGTCGGCGCCGACACGCAGCTCCGGGACCAACGGCACCTGCCCGAGCAGCGGCACGCCCAGCTGGTCGGCGAGCACTTGGCCGCCACCCGCGCCGAACAGCTCGTACGCCTTGCCGTCGTCGCCGCGGAACCACGACATGTTCTCGATCACGCCCATCACGTCGAGGTTCACCTTCTGGCTCATGTAGGCGGCGCGCTGGGCGACCCGCTGCGCCGCCGGCTGCGGCGTCGTGACGATGAGCACCTCGGCCCGGGGCAGGAACTGCGCCATCGACAACGCGATGTCGCCCGTGCCCGGAGGCATGTCGACGACGAGGAAGTCCGGCTCGTCCCAGTGCACGTCGGTCAGGAACTGCTCCAGTGCCTTGTGCAGCATCGGGCCCCGCCACACGACGGGCTGGTCCTCACGGGCGAAGAACCCCATCGAGATGAGGTTCACGCCGTTCGCCTCGGGCGGGATGATGACGTCGTCGATCACGACGGGCGCATGGTCGATGCCGAGCATGCGCGGCATCGAGAACCCCCACACGTCGGCGTCGACGGCAGCGACCTTGTGGCCACGCTGGGCGAGCGCGACCGCGAGGTTCGTGGTCACCGACGACTTCCCCACGCCGCCCTTGCCCGACGCGACTGCGAGCACGCGGGTGCGTGCGTCGGTGAAGGGGTTCACCCGAGCCGGCCGGCCGTCGCCGGCGGCGCCCGCGTGCTGCTGGCGGAGGCGTTCGGCGACGGCCTGGCGCTGCTCGTCGTCCATCACCGTGAGGTCGACATCGACCGAATCGACGCCTTCGAGAGGCTGGACGGCCTCGCTGACGCGCCGGGTGATCTCGGGCTTCAGCGGGCACCCGGACACGGTGAGAGCGACGGTCACGGCGACCCGGCCCCCGTCGATGGCGACCTCCTTGACCATGTCGAGGTCGACGATCGACTGGTGGAGCTCGGGGTCCTCGACCGGACGCAGGGCCTCGAGGACGGCGGCCTCGGTGGGCATGGGGCTCTCCTCGCCTCTCCTCGCCGGGGGGCATTTCCACTACGTGCATAGGTAGAATACCGGCATGACGGAGGCGGACGCGAAGCCCAGGGGCGCCGGGCTCAGCGCCGACGAATTCAGCGCTGCGGTGAGCGCGGTCACGAGCGCCTTCGGGGACCCGACCCGCCGCGACATCTACCTGTTCGTCCGCGCCGGTGCCGACGGGGTCACCGCCGCCGAGGTGGCGGAGCGCTTCGACCTGCATCCCAACGTCGCCCGTCACCACCTCGAGAAGCTGACGGCCGGCGGGTACCTCACGGTCGAGCTGGCTCGCCACGAGACGGCGGGCCGGCCGTCGAAGCGCTACCGGGCCGGCGAGCTCGACACGTCCCTGAATTTCCCGCCCCGGCGCGACGATCTCCTCGCGACGCTCCTGGCGCGCTCACTCGAGCTGCTCGACCCCGACCAGGCCGCCGCCATGGCCGAAGAGGTCGGATACGACTACGGGCTCGCCATCGCCGCCCGCATGACGCCCGACACGGGTGACCCCGGCGCCGGCCACCGATCCGTCCGCGCCGCGCTGGCGACCGTCGCGGACGCGCTCACTGCCCACGGCTTCGCGGCCCACGCCGAGGCGAGCGGTGGCTCGCTCACGATCGTGTCCGAGCAGTGCCCGTTCGGCGACGCGGCCAAGAAGTACCCCCACGTCGTGTGCTCGGTCGACCGGGGCATGATCCGCGGGATGCTCGCCGGCCTCTACGGCGACACGCACCCGCTGTTCACCGAGAGCCGTCCCGCGGGCGACGACCACTGCGTCGCGCGCGTCTGACACTGCGCTCGTGCGGCGCGCGTATCTCGACCACGCCTCCACGTCGCCGCTGCGCCCGGTCGCGTTCGAGGCGATGCTCCCGTTCCTGCGCGATCACCACGCCGACCCCGGACGGCTCCACGCCGAGGGACGCGTGACGCGCGTCGCGCTCGAAGACGCCCGCGAGCAGGTCGCCACGCTGCTCGGTGCCCGCCCGCGGGAGGTCGTGTTCACCGCCAGCGGGACGGAAGCGGTGAACACAGCAGTGTGGGGCGCGGTGGCGCGCGCCGACGTGCCCGCGCACGTCGTGACGACGGCTGTGGAGCACTCGGCCGTGTTGGACGCCTGTCACCGAAGCGGCGCCGAGGTGACCGTGGTCGGCGTCGACGGTCTCGGGCACTACGACCCGGCCGAGGTGCTCGACGCGGTCCGGCCCGCCACGGCACTCGTCACGGTGCAGCTCGCCAATCACGAAGTGGGGACCATTCAGCCCGCGGGGGAGGTCACGACGGCGTGTCGCGAGCGCGGCGTGCTCGTCCACGTCGATGCGTGCATGGCGGCCGGGCACGTCGCGGTCGATTTCGGCGGACTCGGCGCCGACCTGTGCTCGGTGAGCGCGCACAAGTTCGGCGGGCCGAAGGGCGCCGGCGCGTTGCTCGTGCGCCGCGGCCTGCGGCTACCGCCGTTCGTCGTCGGTGGCGCGCAGGAGCGCGCCCGGCGGGGCGGGCTCGAGGACGTGCCGGCGATGGTCGGCTTCGGCGCGGCGGGCGCCGAGGTGTCTGCCGACGGTCGGCTGGCGGCCGAGGCGCACGCGCAGCGCGAGCTCACTGATCGCGTCGCGCACGACGCCCCGGCGCGGGTCGGCGGCGTGACGCTCTACGGCGATCCCGCCGATCGGGTGCCGCATCTCGTCTGCCTCGGCGTCGAGGGCGTCGAAGCGGAGCCGATCCTCCTCGGGCTCGACCAACGAGGCGTGGCCGTGCACTCGGGCTCGGCGTGCTCGAGCGAGGCGCTCGAGCCTTCGCCGATCCTGGCCGCCATGGGCGTCGACGCCGACCACTCGCTGCGCGTGAGCGTCGGGTGGAGCTCGACGCCCGAGGACGTCGATGCTTTCCTCGATGCGTTCCCGGCGGTCGTGGACCGCCTGCGCGCCTTGCGGGCGGGATAGGAGCACGTGCGTATCTGAGCGACAGGGGGTGTCGTTCAGATACGCACCTCGACTCGGAACAGGCGCCTCGGAGGTACGGTTGCATTCGGCATGATCCCGGTGCAGCGCCTGAACCACGCGGTCCTCTACGTGCGCGACGCCGACCGCGCCGCCGCGTTCTACCAGGAGGCATTCGGCTTCGAGGTGGTCCAACGGATTCCCGGCGTCGCCGCGTTCCTCAAATCCGCGGGCACCACGAACCACCACGACCTGGGTCTCTTCTCGCTGGGCGCAAACGCGCCCGGCCCCGAACGCGGCCGCGTCGGCCTGTACCACCTGGCCTGGGAGGTGCCGTCGATCCAGGACCTCGCCGCCGGGCGAGACACGCTGGCTCGGCTCGGTGCACTCGTGGGCCAGAGCGACCACGGCGCGACGAAGTCGCTCTACGGCAAGGACCCCGACGGCAACGAGTTCGAGATCATGTGGCTCGTGCCGCGCGAGGAGTGGGGCGCCCACGAGCACGACGCGACGGTCGAGCCACTCGACCTCGACGCCGAGCTCGCCCGCTGGGGCTGAGCCGTCGGACTCAGCGTGGTGCTGGTTTCAGCACCAGGTGCACGTCGAGGTGCTGCCGCAACGTCCCGCTGTCGGAGCCCGACTCGATCCGAAACGTCTGGTTTCCACTCGATCGGATCTCGCCGGTGACGGGCAGGAGACTCGTCAGGTCGAGGGTGTTCTGCCCACGAAATGTCGTCTTGTAGCTCTCGACGGTCAGCTGGACGCCCGGCGCGATGTTCGGAAGCTCGACGGTTTGTTTCCCAGCGGTCTGTGTGCCGCGCACGCCGAGCTCGACCTTCGACCCGTTGCGCTTCTTCAGGGTGTACTCGTTGACCTGGTTGGCTTCGATTCCGTTCAATGACAGGTTGGTCGTGGCGCGCCAGCGCGCGCCGACGCCCACCGCCGCCTCGGGGAACGGGATGGCGAGCGCGCGCAGCTGATCACCGAGCTGCGCGACCAGGCTCGCCACCGAAGGATCGAGATCCGGCGGGGCGTTGAGCGCGCTGTCGACGAGCACGCCCTGCGGGGTGATGGTCAGCTGACCTGACAGGCCGGCGAGCCCGGAGAACGCCTGCTCGATCCGGCGGCGGGCGGATTTGCTGGCCCCACCGCCGGGCAACACCTCGAACGAGGGGTACGAGAAGCTGATCTGCAGATTTCCCTCGGGACTCAGCCCCTGCAGCGTGGTCTCCACCGTGGCCTTGGTCGGCGGCGGCTTGACGCTGCCGGACGACACGCCCGACTGCCGGATCGCGAAGGTCACCGTCATGGCCGAGCGTTGCGACGCGCCGGCGGCCGGCGAGAGCCGGAGCGGCTCGAGCGGGACCTTCCCCTCTTCGAGGACCTCGACCGTCGGGGTCGGCGCCGGGGTCTGGGCATGGACCTCGCCGGCGACGGCGGCGTGACCGGCCAGCGCGGGCCCAGCCGCCAGCACGACGGCGACGGCGAGCACACGTAGGGGCGCGCGCTTCACGTCCGCGGCGCGATCAGGACTGCTGCCGAAGGACGTTGAGCGCCGACCCGGCTCGGAACCACTCGATGTGCTCCTCCGACATCGTGTGCGTCGTCCGGAGCTCGTCGTTGGACCCGTCGGCATGGCGGACGACGACCGTCACGGGCTTGCCCGGCCGGAGCTCGGCGAGCCCGACCACGTCGACCGTGTCGTCGGCGCGGAACTTCTCGTAGTCGGCCGGGTCGGCGAACGTCAGCGCGAGCACTCCCTGCTTCTTGAGGTTCGCTTCGTGGATGCGCGCGAACGAGCGCACGATGATCGCTCGACCGCCCATGTAGCGCGGCTCCATCGCCGCGTGCTCACGCGACGAGCCCTCGCCGTAGTTCTCGTCTCCGACGGCGACCCACTCGAGGCCGGCGTCCTTGTACTCCCGCGCCAGGTCAGGCAGGGCCTTCACCGAACCGTCGCGGGCGTCAACACCATTCCCGTGCCCGTCCGCGAACGCGTTCGACACGCCGGTGAACAGGTTCTGCGAGATGTTCGTGAGATGGCCGCGGTAGCGGAGCCACGGGCCGGCGGGCGAGATGTGGTCGGTGGTGCACTTCCCCACCGCCTTGAGCAGCACGCGCAAGCCGGTGAGGTCTTGGCCGTCCCACGCCGGGAACGACTCGAGCAACTCGAGCCTTTCGCTGCCGGGCTGGACGACGACATCCACCGCCCCCGGGTCGCGCGCGGCAGGCTGGAAGCCGGCGTCGCCGGGGTCGAAGCCCTTGGCGGGCAGCTCGTCTGCCACTGGCGGCTCGAGGTGGACCGCCTCGCCGCCGGGCCCGGGCACGCCGTCACGCACGAAGTCGACGTCGATCCGGCCGGTGAGCGCCATGCCGACGACGGTCTCGGGTGAACCGATGAACGCGAGCGTCTCGGCGTTGCCGTCGTTCCGGCGCGGGAAGTTGCGGTTGTACGACGTGACGATCGTGTTGCGGTCACCCATCTCGATGTCGTCGCGTTTCCATTGCCCGATGCACGGGCCGCACGCGTTGGCGAGCACGCTGGCGCCGATCGCCTCGAGGTCGTCGAGCAGCCCATCGCGCTCGATCGTGGCCCGGACCTGCTCGGAGCCGGGTGTGATCAGCAGTGGCGAGCGAACGTGGAGTCCCGCCGCCTTCGCCTGGCGGGCGACGTGCGCGGCGCGACCGATGTCCTCGTACGACGAGTTGGTGCACGAGCCCACGAGCGCGTACGAGATCTCGGGCGGGTATCCCTCCTTCTCGACCGCGTCGCGCACGTCCGAGACGGGCCGGTCGAGATCGGGTGTGTGCGGGCCGACGAGATGGGGCTCGAGTTCGTCGAGGTCGATCTCGACGACGCGGTCGTAGAAGCGCTCCGGGTCGTCCTCGACCTCGGGATCGATCCGCAGGTGGTGGGCGTACTCGTTGGCGAGGTCGGCGATCTCTTCGCGTTGGGTGGCCTTCAGGTACATCGCGGACCGGTCGTCGTACGGGAAGATCGAGCACGTGGCGCCGATCTCGGCGCCCATATTGCAGATCGTCGCCTTGCCGGTGGCCGAGATGGACTCGCAGCCCGGCCCGAAGTACTCGACGATCGCGCCCGTCCCGCCCTTCACGGTGAGGATGCCGGCGACCTTGAGGATCACGTCCTTGGGCGCCGTCCATCCCGACAGCCGGCCGGTGAGGTGCACGCCGACGACCTTCGGGACCTTGGTGTTGAACGGCCAGCCTGCCATCACG
>DATFPZ010000434.1:0-10364 GCA_035264545.1 Acidimicrobiia bacterium | reverse complement strand
CATCTGACCGATCGTCGAGAACGACTCGGGAACGGCTTCGATCGGGTTGAAGGACCGGTACGACGACACGCTCTGGCCGACCGACACGCCGATGATCCCGCTCTTGTCGCTGCTGCTCCGCTCCTTGGGAACCGCCGTCAGCGTCGCCGTCCCGCCGCCCCGTTCGACGACGATCGTCGTGGGCTGCCCGACGCGGTCGCGCAGCGCTTCGGCGATGTCGCGATCGACGTCGAGGTGCTGCCCGTCGATGCTGATGATGCGGTCGCCGTCACGGATGCCCGCTTCTGCCGCCGGGCTATCGGGGAGCACACGCGAGACCGAGGCTTCGAGCGTGTCGGGAAGTCCGCGACCGATGAGCGCGGCGTAGATGAGAAGGAAGGCCAGGATCAGGTTCACGCTCACGCCGGCGAGGATGACCGTGAGCCGGTTGCCGAAGGTCCCGTGCCGGAACGTGCGAGGCTCCTCGTGCGGGTCGACGTCTTCGAGGTTGCTCATCCCGACGATGCGGACGTACCCGCCGGCGGGGATGGCCTTCACGCCATACTCCGTCTCGCCCCGTCGGAACGACCACACCCGCGGCCCGAAGCCGAGGAAGTACTCCGTCACCTTCATGCCCGCGCGCTTGGCCGTGAAGTAGTGACCGGCCTCGTGGAGCATGATCAGCGCCACGATGCCGAAGATGATCGCGAGGGTGTCGATCGTCGACGGGCGCAGGACGGCGAGGAGGATCAGGCCGAGCAGGACGAGCAGGAAGGAGATGCCGGCGCCGCGGCGGGTGACGTCCGAGCCGGCTTCCTCGAGGGGGTCCTTCACGCTGCGCTTCTCCGTTCCACCGCTGTCCGGGCGCGCTCGCGCGCGAGTCGGTCAGCTTCGAGAACGTCGGCGACGTCCTCGACGTTCCCGGTACCCCGCTGCATCACGTCCTCGACCACGGCCGCGATGCCCAGCCACGGGATCCGCCCCCCGAGGAAGGCCTCGACCGCGACCTCGTTGGCGGCGCTGAGGGTCGCGGGAGCGCCGCCGCCGGCCCGGCCCGCCGCGTAGGCGAGACCGAGGCACGGGAAAGCCTCGAGGTCCGGGGTCTCGAAGGTGAGTGTCCCGAGGCGGGTCCAGTCGATTTCGCCAAAGGGCTGGTCGAGCCGGTCGGGGGCGCCGAGCGCCAGGCCGATCGGGAGCCGCATGTCGGGTTGCGACAGCTGGGCGACGGTCGCGCCGTCGGTGAACTCGACCATCCCGTGCACGATGGACTGGGGGTGCACGACGACGTCGACGCGGTCGAAGTCGACGCCGAACAGCTCGTGCGCCTCGATGACCTCCAGGCCCTTGTTCATGAGCGTCGACGAGTCGATGGTGATCTTGGCGCCCATGGTCCAAGTCGGGTGTTGCAGCGCGTCGGCGACGGTGACCCGCTCGAGCTCGGCCCGCGACTTGCCGCGAAACGGCCCGCCGCTGGCGGTGAGCAGGATGCGGCCCACCTCTTGCGGGGCGCCGGCGCGCAGCGCCTGGTACACCGCGGAGTGCTCCGAGTCGACGGGCACGATCTCGCTACCGCCGCTTCCCCGCTCCTTGGCGACGACCGGTCCGCCGGCGATGAGGCTCTCCTTGTTGGCCAGCGCGAGTCGCTTGCCGTGCGTCAGCGCCGCGAGGGTGGCGGGCAGGCCCGCGAAGCCGACGACCGCGTTGAGCACGACGTCGGCCTCGGGCAGCGCCGCCAGCTCCGCGAGCGCATCGGGCGCGTCGACGCCGAGGTGCGTGCGGTCGGGCGCGACGTCGAAGTCGGCCGCTTGTCGCGAGAGCAGCTCCTCGTTGCGGCCGGCGGCCAGCGCGACGACGCGGTACCGGTCGCGATGCGATGCGATGACGTCGAGGGCCTGCGTCCCGATCGATCCCGTCGATCCAAGGAGGACGACGTTCGTCGTCCGGCTCATCCGATCTTGAGTTGGATGGCCAGGTAGTAGACGGCCGGCAGGCAGAACAGCATCGCGTCGAAGCGGTCGAGGACGCCGCCGTGCCCGGGGAGGAGCGTCCCGAGGTCCTTGACGCCGAGGTCGCGCTTGATCATCGACTCGCACAGGTCCCCGATCGGGGCGAGGATCGCGACGACGACGCCGAGCGCGAGCCCGTGACTGATCTTCCCGTTCCACGGCGCGAGCGTCGTGCCGACGATCCCGCCGAGCACGACGGCGGCGACCATTCCGCCGAACAGCCCCTCCCAGGTCTTGTTGGGCGACAGGCGGGGCGACATGCGGCTGCGTCCGAACTGCGAACCGATGAAGTACCCGAACACGTCGTAGCCGATCGCGCACAGCGCGAGACCGATGATGAGTCCGGTGCCGTCGGGAGCGCTGAGCAGCAGGCCGGCGAACGCGCCGAAGATGCCGACGTAGCCGAACCCGAACAGCGTGATCGCGATGTTGACGATCGGGCGCGCCTTCACCACCTCGAGCATGTACCAGAGCATGGTGAACGCCACCACGAGGATCGCCACGAGCGGGAAGGCATCGAGCCCCTCGCTGTACGCGATGCCGACGATCGACACGCAACCGAGGAGCCCGATCACCGTGGCCGGGTGGTAGCCCACACGGCGGAAGGCCTCGTAGAGCTCGAACGCGGCGGCGCCCACGATCACCGCTACCAGGAACGTGGTCGGCCCGCGTCCGAGCTTGAGCATGATGAGGGCCACGACCGCGATGGCGACCCCGGTCAGGAGGCGGGTGATGAGGTCGGCCGGCGGGCCGTGCTCCTCGACCGGGGCGGGAGGCTCCTCCCCTTCTTCGAGGGGTCCGGGGGCTCGCGTGCGCCGCTTTGGGCGGCGGCGACTGTTGCCCCCACGGCGGCGGGTTGCCACCTCCGCTTCGAACGCCTCGTCGTCATCGTCTTTGTCGTCGTCGGGAAGGTCGCGGTCGCGCAACGCGCCGAGGGCCAGGGAGTCGTCCTTGAGGAGCTCGGGGCTCGAGAAGTCACCCTCGGCCCAGTCGCTGTCCTCGATCCGGTACCGGGGCGACTGCCCGCTGGCCGACTTCCAGCGGTCGAGCTCGTCGTCAGGCGGGGCCGCGGGTTGTTCGCCGGAGACCACCGTCGGTACCTCGCCCGTGGGAGGCTCGGTCCAATGCGGAAGGCGCACCGGCCCGCTCGCGTCGGCGGGCGTCTCCGGCCGCCGCCGCGACTCGGGCGGCGGTGTCGCGGTCTTGGCCCGACGCGCGGCTCGTTTGCCGCGGCGCGACCGCGGCTTGGTCTCGGACTCGGACTCGGCCAGACCCTGCGACGAAGCCGACCACGTCGGGTCCTCCTCGAACTCGAAGTCGGTCGCGCGCTCGCCCCAGAACTCTTCGGAGTCGTCGACGGCGCGCCGACCGCGGCGCGGCACGGGTCGTGGCGACTGCTCGTCGGGCCCGAGCACGCGCACGCCTTCGCCCTCGCCGCGCGGCGCTACAGCCTCATCGTCTTCAAAACCGAGCTGATCGTGCTCGTGATCGTCGCGCCAATCGGACACGGCACCCCTTCCGGTCCGAGACCAGGCTAGACCCTGGTCCCCCCGGGGTCGCGTATGCACGCGATGCCCGTCGCCCTGCCGCGGGCTCGACGCCTCGACGCCGCCACCGGGGCCGAGCTCGCCGGGGCGGCCGGGATCAAACCGCGGGGGCGGCGGCTTTGCCGACCGCCGCCGCAAAGCCGGAGCTTGCGACGGCGATAATCAGACTTCGAGGAGCTCGCGCTCCTTGTGCTCGAGCATCTGGTCGATCTCCTCAACGGTTGAGTGCGTGACCTTCTCGAGCTCCTTCTCCGCCCGGTCGAGGTCGTTCTTCGAGAGGTCGCCGTCCTTCTCGAGTGCTTCGAGGTCGTGACGCGTCTGCCGGCGGATGTTGCGCACCGCCACCCGACCCTCCTCGGCCCGGTTCCTCACGACCTTCACGAGATCCCGTCGCCGCTCCTCGGTCAGCGGCGGGAACACCAGTCGTACGACTTGCCCGTCGTTGGACGGGTTGATGCCGAGATCGCTCACCTGGATCGCCTTCTCGATCGCCTTCATCGATCCCTTGTCGTAGGGCGAGATGACGAGCACGCGCGGCTCGGGGACGCTGATGCCGGCGATCTGTTGGAGCGGGACCTCGGCGCCGTACGCGTCGACCTTGAGCTTCTCGACGAGGCCGGGAGTGGCGCGGCCGGTGCGGATCCCGCCGAACTCCTCTTGCAGGTGTGCGACGGCCTTGCGCATTTTCTCGCGGCACTCGTCGAACACGAGCGTGCGTAGGTCGTCTCCGGTGTCACTCATCGCGCCTCATCGTCGCGCCTCATCCGTTCGTCTTATGGTCGGGCCTCTGCGGTCTCGGAGCTGACCAACGTCCCGATCGGCTCGCCGAGCAGCGCCCGGTGGATGTTCCCGGGCGCGCTGACGTCGAACACCATGATCGGCAGCTGGTTGTCCATGCAGAACGTGATCGCGGTCGAGTCCATGACCTGGAGGCGGCGGTTCAACACCTCGAAGTGGCTGACCTTGGTGAGCTTCACCGCCGCGGGATCACGGCGCGGGTCGGCGCTGTAGACACCGTCGACGCCGGAATGCGTGCCCTTGAGGATCGCGGCAGCGCCGATCTCGGCCGCCCGCAGCGCGGCGGTGGTGTCGGTCGTGAAATACGGGTTGCCGGTCCCGGCGGCGAACACGACCACTCGGCCCTTCTCGAGATGGCGGATGGCGCGCCGCGGGATGTACGGCTCGGCGACCTGGGCCATCGTGATCGCGGTCTGGACGCGCGTCGGCTGCCCCACGCCTTCGAGCGCGTCCTGCAACGCGAGCGCGTTGATGACGGTCGCCAGCATCCCCATGTAGTCGGCCCGCGCCCGGTCCATGCCTCGCTCGGCGCCGGGCATGCCACGGAAGA
Source organism: Acidimicrobiia bacterium (assembly GCA_035264545.1). GTDB lineage: Bacteria > Actinomycetota > Acidimicrobiia > IMCC26256 > JACDBD01 > JALZAA01. The sequence continues at coordinate 5,484 of DATFPZ010000434.1, read as the reverse complement.
TGTTCCCTCCGCCGACGACGACGGCGATCTCGACGCCGAGCTCCGTGTTCGCGGCGGCGACCTCTTCGGCGATGCGCTGGACGACGGAGGCGTCGATGCCCGAGCCCGTCGCCGCGTCGGCGAACACCTCACCCGAGAGCTTCAGGATCACCCGGTCGTACCGGGACGCCTCCCCCAACGCGTCTTCCCGCTTTCTCTTCGCTGTGAGGTCCGCCGCCTATTCGGCGCCGACCTGGACCCGAACAAACCTGCGGACGGTGGCATCCTTGCCGAGCTCGCCGAGGAGCTTGCCGACGGTGGTCTTCGGTTCGCGGATGAACGGTTGCTCGACGAGGACGGTGCTCTTGTAGAAACCGTTCAACCGACCCTCGACGATCTTCGGGACGGCTTGCTCGGGCTTCCCCTCGTTGCGGGTGAGCTCCTCGAGCACCGTCCGCTCCTTCTCGACGACATCGGCAGGGACATCGTCGCGCGTGACGTACTGCGGTGCGGCCGACGCGATGTGCAGCGCGATGTCGTGCGCGACCCCCCGGGCGCGCGCGTCGGAGGCGTCGACGCCGCCAACCTCGACGAGGACGCCGATGGTCCCGCGCTCGCTCTGGATGTGCTTGTACCCGTCGACGATCCCGTCAGCGGACTCGACGCGCGCAACGCGACCAATCGCGACGTTCTCGCCCAGCGTGGCCCCGAGTTGCTTGACCGCGTCGCCGACGGTCCCGCCGTCGTACGAACGGCTCTCGAGGTCGTCGTCGCCCTGCTCGGCCACGATCTTCGTGAGCGCGGCGAGCATGCTGCGGAAGTCGGCCCCTTTGGCGACGAAGTCGGTCTCACAGTTCAGCTCGACGATCGCGCCCACGCCGCCTTCGACGATCACCTCGACGGCGCCGTCCTGCGCCTCGCGCCCGGCGCGCTTCGCCGCGCCGGCCAGCCCCTGGGTGCGGAGCCAGTCCTTGGCCGCCTCGATGTCGCCGCCCGTCTCCTGCAGCGCGGTCTTGCAGTCGAGCACTCCCGCGCCGGTCTGCTTGCGCAGCGCGGCGATGTCCTTGGCCGAGATCTCAGCCATCGTTCCCGGCTCCGCTCTCGCTCGTGGCGTCGACGGGCGCCTCGGCGGGCGGCGCGGCGTCGGAGGCGCCATCGCCGGCGGTGTCCGGAGGAGGCGGCGGCGGCTTCCGCTTCGCGTCGCGGAGACGCGCCTCGCGTTGCTCCTGCGCCTTGGCGGCCTCACCCCGGGCGCGGCGCTGCAAGTCGGCCTTGCGGCGCTCCTCCTCGGGATCGGGCGGCGGCGCCTGCTCCTCGGCCTTGGCGGCGGGCTTCCCGCCCTTCTTCTGGGCGAGCACGCGGCCTTCCTCGACGGCGTCGGCGACGACGCGGCTCATGAGCGCGGCGGAACGGATGGCGTCGTCGTTGCCGGGAATCACGTAGTCGATGACGTCGGGGTCGCAGTTCGTGTCGACCACGGCGACGACCGGGATGCCGAGCCGGTTGGCCTCCGTGACCGCGATGTGCTCCTTCTTCGTGTCGATCACGAAGATCGCGTTCGGCAGCTTCTCGAGGTTGCGGATACCGCCGAGGTTGCGCTGGAGCTTCGTGAGGTCCCGCGTGATCTTCAGCGCTTCCTTCTTTGGCATCTGCGCGGTCTCGCCCGACTGGACGAGACGTTCCAGCTCGCGCAGCTGGGAGACCCGCGAGTGGACGGTCTGGAAGTTCGTGAGCGACCCGCCCAACCAGCGGTAGTTGACGTACGGCATGCCGCTGCGCTGGGCCTGATCCTGGATCGGCTCCTGGGCCTGCTTCTTGGTACCGACGAACAGGACCGTCCCGCCGTCCTCGACAGCGCTGCGGATGAACCGGTACGCGCCGTCGATCCGCTCGAGGGTCTGTTGCAGGTCGATGATGTAGATGCCGTTGCGCTCGCCGAAGATGAAACGGCGCATCTTCGGGTTCCAACGGCGCGTCTGGTGGCCGAAGTGGACGCCGGCCTCCAGCAGCTGCTTCATGGTGACGACAGCCACGGGGTCTCTCCCTCGGTTGTGACCTCGGCCCGCCGCGCCCGTCCGTGAGGACGGAACGACCTTGGGTGGCGGGCGTGCGAATTCTCGAGCCGGGACGGACCCTGCGCCCGAGTTGGGTTCAGTGTAGGTCAGGGCATGGCAACGGCCTCCACCCGGTCGGGGCGAGCGAGACGGACGGCGAAGATGAGGCGACCGGCGCTGGTGCCGATCCCGACCGGGAACCCATCCGGATCGAGCCGCCGGACGATCCGTCCCGACGCCCGATCGAGGACGACCACCCGGCCGCTGTACGTCCGGATGACGACGGCGTGTGCGGTGAGCACCACCCGCGTGTCGAGAACCGGCTCGCGGATCGCGGTCTGCCACCGCGCCGTGCCCGCGCGTGTGTCGACGAGCGTGACCGTCCCGAAGTGGTCGGACACGACCACATCGCCCCCGGCGGCGCCGGGCGTGACGCCCGATTCGAATGACGCCGGGGCGGGAACCGACCATCGTTCGGCGCCGGACACGAGGTCGCGGGCGACCACTCGAGCGGCGAAGTTGCCGTTGCCTTCGCCCACCACGACCAGGCCGTCGTGGATCACGGGCGCCGACGCTCCCGCCTCGACAACCGACTCCCACCGCACGGCGCCGGAGGCGAGATCGAAGACGCGCAGGCGGTTCACCGCTTCGGCGTCGGCCCCGGTCCAGAGCACGGCCCCCACGGCTGCGGTCGCGTCGGTGGCGGGCACTGCCCAGATGTCGCCGGGCAGCTGCTCGGACCAACGCGCCTCCCCCGTGCGACCGTCGAGGGCGGCGACGAGGCCGCGCTCGGTGGTCACGAGGGCGATCGGCTCGGAGCCGACCCGCGTCAAGACGCCCCCGCCCGCGTGCTCGCCCACCGGCGCCTCCCAACGATGCGCGCCCGACGCGCGCTCCAGTGCGATGAACCGGTCGTCAGCGCTCACGAGCACCGTCCGGTCGTCGAACACACTCTCGTAGTGGGTCACCTGGTTCACGTCGGTGCGCCAGCGTTCGCGCCCGGTCGCGCTGTCGAGAGCCACGACCTGATTGCGACTGATGGTGACGACGGCGTCAGACCCGTGGACGCCGAGCGAGAACGGCCACCCGACCTCGGTCGACCACGTCCCGCCCCCGGAGCGGTTCTCGCTCCCTTTGGCCGGCTCGCCCGCCTGCGCGCAGCCGGCGACTGCCACGAGGACAACCGGGACTGCGAGCACCCGTCGCGCGCTCATCGCGACACCACCGGCAGGTCACCGAGCCCATGCTCGATCCGCGTGATCAGTGTGGGCAGCACGACGCCGCGCAATCCCTCGACGACGCCGACGCACGGCGGCGCCCGACCCTCGAGCGCGGCACGCACGACGCCGAGCGCGCCCGAGTCGCGCGGGATATTCGAGTGGTCGTCGAGCGATCCGCCGCCCACGCCGACGACGACCTTCGTCGCGTCGGGCACGTCGACCTGCGTCGCCGGCACGATGATGTCGTCGGTCGCGCCGATCGTCGTGAAGTCGACGTGCTCGGGCAGGCGGTCGTCCCACAGGTTGCGCAGGAAGCGTGAATGCTCGTCGAGCTGACGGACCGACGGCGCCGACGCCGGCGCCACCGGCAGGCGCTCCTCCGCCGCCTCGATGAGCTCCTTGCCGACGGGCGTGGCTCGCCAGTCGGCGGCTGCCGTCGCGAGCGGCGCGCCCTCGTGCGGCGACGACAGCGTCACGACCGTCCCGATGGGTGGGTACTCGGGATCGGCGGCGTCGTAGTAGTCCTGGAGGAAGACGTCGACCACGACTCCGCCTTGCGAGTGGGCGATGAGGTCAACCTCGCGGCCCGGATGCTCGCGCCGGGCCCGCTTGAGCTGCTCGGCGAGGTGGAGCCCGGCTCGCTGCAGGTCACCGTGCGTCTGGTCGGCGCGGTATGCACCACCGTCGGGCGCGTACGAGAAGTACGTCACCTCGTCGTCGCGGTAGCCGAGGGCTCGCGTGTCGAGACCGAACGTCGGGTCGTGGGGCGCGCCGGCGGTGTCGATGCCGCCCACGGCCATGAGGAGGTGGCCGGATCCGCCGGTGCCGTCGGCGGCGGCGCTGCCGTCGGAGCACTCCTGGCGGTGATGCCACCAGTCGGCGGCCCCGGCGGCGACGTCCATCGCCACCGGCGCGACGATCCCGGCCGGGGAATGCCCGAACGCCGCGCCCGCAACGCCCGTCAGCGCGCGCGTGGCGCCGGCTTCCGCGACCGCGCGAGCGCCTCCCGCCGCCGCCCCGACCGCGCCGCTCATGGCGTCCCAACCGCTGCGCCCGGTGTCGACGGCCGCCCCGGCGGCATTGCCGAGTGCGCCGGCGAGATCGCCCGCCACAGCTGCGACGCCCGATCCTCCGGAGGCGAGCGACCCGGAGATCACGCGCCGGGCATCCCACGGCTCGGCCGGCAGCTCGTCGGCAGGGATGAGTCGGACCAGTTGCGTGAGATCGCAGACGCCGAAGAGGCGCTGCGGGTCGAGGTAGCGGTCGCCCAGGCGGACGCCGAAGTGGAGCCCGCCGGCGTCGTGCTCCGGGCCGGAGCTGCCGGCGGCTCCGACGACCTGGCCCCGCACGACGCGGTCCCCGGCGCGCACGCCGATGCCGGCGAGGAACGCGTACGTCGTGCGGAGATTGCCCTCGTGGGCGACGACGACGTGCAGGGAGCCGGCGACCGGGCCGGCGAACGCGACCACGCCGTCGCTGGATGCCCGCACGGGCGTGCCCGGCGGCACCGCGAAGTCGATGCCGCGATGACCGGGGCCGTATGCGAAGGCCGGCGCCTGGAAGGCCCGACCGACCGGCCCGTCGACGGGCGGCAGCCACACGCCGCAGCCGCCGGGTTCGGGCGGGGCGGCGCCTGCCCCGCCCGTGTCGCGCCCGACGAGCAACGACGACGCGGCGAGACAGACGAGAAGGCAGACCGTCGCCTCGCGGCGCGGAGGTTGGAGGTGCATGGACGCTCCCGTGGGTCGAGCACGACACGGCTCGGGGAAGCGCCGGGGAAGGCGTCACGGAGCGAAGCTCGACGTGACGGGCCGGATCGTACCGGCCGGCTACGACAATGAAAAGACCCGCGGCGACAGGGGCTTGGCCGACCGTCGACGCAGAGCCGGAGGCTGCAGCGGCGACGAGTAGAGCGTCACCGCACCCGGCCTTCTTCCGGTTCGGTGTGGTCCTCAGGCGCGCGGATGGGTCGCGTCGTAGACCGCGCGCAGGCGCTCGCGCGTGAGGTGCGTGTAGATCTGCGTGGTGGCGAGGTCCGTGTGCCCAAGCAACTCCTGGACGGCGCGCAGGTCGGCGCCGCGTTCGAGCAAGTGGGTCGCGAACGCGTGGCGGAGCGCGTGCGGATGCAGTGCCTGCCCGTCGGGCAGCGGATGGCGGGCGACGATCCGCCGCGCGTCGCGGGTGGTGAGACGCCGGCCCCGGGCGTTGAGGAACACCGCGTCGGGCGGAGT
>DATFPZ010000433.1:0-3033 GCA_035264545.1 Acidimicrobiia bacterium | reverse complement strand
GACGGTCGGCAAAGCCGCCGTCTACGCGGATTCGAAGGCGCGGCGGCGGAGGGCGGGAAGGTCGGTGAGCACGATGCGCTGCCGGCCCGTCGTGAGCCAGCCGTCGGCGCGGAGCCGGCCCAGCGCCCTGCTGGTCGCCTCGCGCGTCGCCCCGACCCACGCCGCGAGGTCGTCCTGGCTGAGCGCCAGCGTGACCTCGACGCCCGAGCCCCGGTGCTCGCCCAACCGCTCGGCGAGGTCGACGAGGCGCCGGGCAACACGGCAGGTGATGTCGCCGGTGTCGCGGTCGACGGACCGGCGATCGGCGTCGCGGATCTGCGCGGCGAGGGTGCGCAGGAGCCGGACCGCGATCCGGGGATGGCCCTCGATGAACTCGACGAACGCGGGCGCCGTCACCACGAGCGCGTCGACGGGCTCGAGCGCGATGGCGGTCGCCGAGCGCGGCCGGCCGTCGATCGCCGACAGCTCCCCGACGAGATCGCCGGGCTCCTTGACCGCCAGGAGGATCTCGCGGCCCGAACGTGTCTGGACCGACACCTTGACTCGACCGTCGAGGACGGCGATGACGTGATCGCCGGGCTCGCCCTCGCGAAAGAGCCGCTGGCGCGCCCGGAAACGCCGGGGGCGGCCGGCGGCCGCGAGCGTGCCCCATTCGTCCCCGGTGAGAAACCCGTGCGGCCGTCCGCTCCCTGCCACGGGCCAAGTGTAGGAACGGCGCCTTCGTACAATTCGGGTCGTGCCCGCAACTGCCGACGACGTCGCCGAGCTCACCGCGCTGCTCGGCCGTCCGCCCCAGGCGGACTTCGAAGTGGTCGTGCGCACGCCCGCCGGCCGGCCGGCGGTGATCCGCAACGCGCCGCTGCTCGACGACGGCACCCCGATGCCGACCCGATACTGGCTTGTCGACCCCGACCTGGTGCTCGCCGTCTCTCGCCTCGAAGGCGACGGCGGCGTGCGCGCCGCCGAGGCTGCAGTCGACCCCGACGAGCTCGCCGTCACGCACGCGGCCTATGCCGCCGAGCGTGATGCCGCGCTGCCTCGGGACCATCCGGGGCCTCGACCCCACGGAGGCGTGGGCGGGACGCGTGCCGGAGTGAAGTGCCTGCACGCGCACTACGCCTACTTTCTCGCCGGCGGGGACGACCCCGTCGGTCGGTGGGTCGACGCACGCCTCTCGGACGCGACGGGCGCGTCGTGACGAGCCGCCTCGGCGCGATCGACATCGGCACGAACTCGGTCCGGCTGCTCGTGGCGGAGGTCGACGGCGCCGGTGAGACGGCCGAGCTCGAGCCGCTCGACCGGCGCGTGCGGATCACCCGCCTCGGGCAGGGCGTCGACGAGTCCCGCCGCCTGAACCCGGAGGCGATCTCCCGGACTTTGGACGTGCTGCGTGAGTACCGCGCCGCCCTGGACGAGCTGGGTGTCGAGCGGGCGCGGGCGACCGCGACGAGCGCGGCGCGCGACGCCGGGAATCGCGACGATTTCTTCGGGCCGGCCACCGACGTGTTGCACTTCGAGCCCGAGCTGCTGCCCGGCACCGAGGAAGCGCGGCTGTCGTTCATGGGCGCGACCGCCGGGCTCGACGAGCCCGCGCCCTACCTCACCGTCGACATCGGGGGCGGTTCGACGGAGTTCGTGGGCGGCACGCACGAACCCGAGGGACTCATCTCGATCGACACTGGAAGCGTGCGCATCACCGAGCAGTACCTGCGCTCCGACCCGCCCGAGCCGGAGGAGCTGTCGGAGGCCGTGTCAGTGGTGCGCGCCCACCTCGCCGACGTCGACCGCGAGATCCCGGCGGCGCGCGAGGCGGGGACGCTCGTCGGGCTGGCCGGCACGATCACGACGGTTGCAGCCGTCGAGCTCGGCCTCCCCGAGTACGACCGCGAGAAGATCCACCACTTCCGCCTCGAACGGACCAGCGCCGAAGACGTGTTCCGCACGCTGGCCACCGAACCGGCCGATGTGCGGCGCCACAACCCGGGCCTCGAGCCCGGCCGGGTCGACATCATCGTGGGCGGCGCGCTGATCCTCGTGGCGATCATGCGGACGTTCGACTTCAACGAGATGCTCGTGTCCGAAGCGGACATTCTGGACGGGCTCGTGCGCAGCATCAGCGCGCGATAAATCCCCCCGCAAATCCATCACTTCGCGTGGCAACGCGCCGAAGATACGTGTAATGGATGTCGGTGAGTTCAGCCGGGCGCTCGAACGCCTCACTGCCGAGGACGTGCATCGCATCGCGGCGACGTTGACTCATAACCATTCGGACTCGGCTGCCGACGAGGTCGAGGCGTGGCGCGTCACGCTGACGATCGACCGCGTCCTGCGACGCACGCACCGCACCCGGCTCGCGGCGCGTGCCGCATCGTCCATCACGCACACCGTCCTCCAGATTGCCGCCGCCCAGGGCATCCGCCTCCCCGACGAGGAAGTCACGCATGTCGCCCGCGCCGCCGCCGAGGTCGCCCGCGGCCTCGTCGCCGGCGACGACGTGCGCGCCGAAGTGGGAAGGCTCCTCGTCGACTGGGCACCGCTCATCGGCGCACCGGCGTAGGGGGTCCTGGGAGCGTTAGCGTTCCCGGCGTGCCGCACAGTGAACGGCTCCTGCTGGGACCGGGGCCGTCGAACCCGTACCCCGAGGCCGTAGCCGCGCTGACCCGGCCCGTCCTCGGGCATCTCGATCCCGAGTTCCTCGCCTTGCTCGACGAGACGATGGAGCGGCTGCGGAGCGTGTTCCGCACGAGAAACGCGCTCACGCTACCGATCAGCGGGACGGGCTCGGCGGGGATGGAAGCCTGCTTCGTCAACCTGCTCGAGCCGGGCGACACCGCCATCGTCGGCGTCAACGGCGTGTTCGGCGAGCGCATGGCCGACGTGGCTCGCCGCTGCGGCGCCGAGGTCGTCCGCGTCGAGGAGGCGTGGGGTCGTGCGCTCGACCCGCAACGGCTGATCGACGCCCAGCGCGAGCGTCCGGACGCACGGCTCGTAGCGGTCGTGCACGCCGAGACGTCCACCGGCGTCGAGAACGAC
>DATFPZ010000432.1:0-5813 GCA_035264545.1 Acidimicrobiia bacterium | reverse complement strand
CGCCGCCGTGCTCGGCCTCGGCATCGTCGGCATGATCCGCCAGAGCCGGGGCAGGGCGACTGCGGATCAGGAGCGCGCGGGACCGACGGGCTCTTCCACCTCGACGTAGCCGCCTTCCTCGGTTCGCATGATGAGTTCGCTCCCCGGCGAGGGCTCGGGCTCGCCGGCGGTCGGGCTGCGCGCCGAGAGCTCCTTGCACAGCCGGTAGGTGAAGTACCCGAAGACGACCGGTAGCACGAACAGCGCGACGCGCAGAATATTGGTGATCCAGTTCACCGATACCTCGAACCGGGCGGCCAGTACGTCGTTGCCGCCGGCGATGAACAGCACGCCGTAGAACGCGAGCGCGGCAATGCCTATGGCGGTGCGGACGGGCCGGTCGCGCGGCCGGTCGAGCAGGTGATGCTCGTCACGATCGCGGGTGAAGCGCGCCTCGAGCAACGGCCACGCGTACAGCAGCATGAAGGTGACGCCCGGCAGGAGCACGCCCGAGTAGAACGGGTTGGGGATCTCGTGCCCGAAGGCGCGCGTCTCCCATTCCGGGAGCAGCCGCAGGGACCCTTCGAGCCAGCCCACGTACCAGTCGGGCTGGGAGCCCGCGCTCACGGCGGCCGGCTGGAACGGCCCCCAGATCCACACCGGGTTGATTTGGGCGAGTCCGCCGAGGGCCGCGCAGACGGCGAACACGAAGAAGAACAGGCCCAGGGTCTTGGCCGTGAATGTCGGCCACAGCCGCGCCCCGACGACGTTCCTTTCCTTCCGGGCCTTCCCCCGGAACTGGGTGTGCTTCTGGCGGACGAGGATCGCCAGGTGCGCGGTCAGCAGCGCGGTGATGGCGGCCGGGACGATGAGGATGTGGATCACGAAGAAGCGGGTGAGCACCTCGTTGCCCGGGAACTCGCCGCCGAAGATGAGGAACGCGGTCCACACCCCGACCACCGGCACCGAGATCACCACCGAGTACGCGATGCGTAGCCCGGTGCCCGACAGCTGGTCGTCGGGGAGCGAGTAGCCGGTGAAGCCGTTGGCTATGGCGAGGATCAGCAGCGTGACGCCGATCATCCAGTTGATCTCGCGCGGCCGGCGGAATGCGCCGGTGAAGAAGATGCGCATGAGATGGGCGATGATCGCCCCCACGAACAGCAGCGCGGCCCAGTGGTGGATCTGCCGCATGACCAGGCCGGCGCGTACGTCGAAGCTGATGCGCATCACCGACTCGTAGGCCTGCGACATCGACACGCCCTTCAGCGGCGCGTAGCTGCCGTTGTACACGACCTCCTTGGTGCCAGGTGTGAAGAAGAAGGTGAGGTATACACCCGTGAGGACGAGGATCACGAAGCAGTACATCGCGACCTCGCCCAGCATGAACGACCAGTGGTCCGGGAACACCTTGTTGAGCGCGGTGCTCACGAAGCGCGCGGCCCCGAGCCGCTCGTCCAACCACCGGGCGAGACGCTTGACGATCATGTGCCGCGGTCCCAGAACCCGGGCCCGACGGGCTCCTGGTAGTCACTGCGCGCGCGAAGGAGCCCCTGGCTGTCGAACATGAGCGGCAGCTGGGGGAGCGATCGAGTCGCGGGTCCGAACGTCGGCTTCCCGCCCTCGGGCACCGAGAACGTCGACTGGTGGCACGGGCACAACAGCTTCTTGAACTGCTGCTGATACAGGCCGACGGGGCAGCCCGCGTGCGTGCACACCTTCGAGAGCGCGACGTACCCCTGAGGCGCCCATTCCTCGCGACCCGACCGGGTCACGACGTCGCTCCGGGACAGCCGGATGAGGATCGTCTGCGAGTCTTCGACCTCGAGGTGGTCTTCGGGGAACACCGTGATCGCGCCCCCGACCTCGAGCGTGTCGACGCTGACGGGTTTGCCCTGCTCGTCGACGACGAGCGCGCCACGCCGCCACTTCGTGCGGAACAGCGAGTTGCCCGGTTTCGGTCCGAGCGATCGGATCGGTAGGAGCGCCGCCAGCCCGATCGCACCGGCGGCGACGCCCAGCACCTTGACGACGAACCCGCGTCGCGACATCCATCCTTCACCCCGCTCGAAGTCGGCTGCGAACGCGAGCTGCTCATCTTCGCTCGATGCGAGCGGCTCGCGTTCCTCGACGTACGGTCCCTGTGGCAGCAGGTGCTTGGCCACCTCGACGAACCCGAACCCGAGCCCGCCCAGGGCGACGGCGAGCAGCGCCCCCTCGATCTGCTCCTGACCTCCGAAGGCGTACGTCACGAAGAGGCCAACCGACGCCACCGCGGTCACGCCGAAGGCGAGCGCGGTCCGGTATGTCGCCCGCCGCTCCTGGGGGTCGTCACTCACTCGGGTGGCTCCTCGCGTACCGCGCGCGGCTCGATCCATCGGCTCAGCAGCATGAGCGCGCCCAGTCCGATGAGGATCGCGACCAGTCCTTCGGTGATCGGGCCGACCAGCCCAAGCGAGAGGCCTCCCGGGTTCTCGGGCTTCTTGAGGTACTCGACGTAGAGCACGATCGAGTTGACCTGCTTGCGCGTGAAGGTCTCCGGCCCGAACACCGGCATGTTCCCCGGACCGGTGCGCACTGCCTCGGCGACCTGGACGGGGGTCGCGTCGTGGAGGGTGGGCGCGTCGCGTCCGAGGCTCAGCGCCCCGCCGTTGCCGGCGGCGCTGTGGCAGCCAGCGCAGTTGTCGAGGTGGAGCTGGCCGCCTTCTTGGAGGTCGCCGGGCGGGATGCTGACGTCGGGGATCGCCGGGCCGCGGCCCAGCGACGCGACGTACGCGACGAGGTCGTCGATCTGAGCCCGGGTGTACGGGGACCGCTTGCTGACCGACTGGCGGTCGGGCGACGCGTTGGGCATACGACCGGTGCTCAGCTGGAAGTCGGCCGCCGCTGCGCCCACTCCGCGCAGGTCCGGCCCCTGACTGGTCCCGCCGCCGTCGGCGCCGTGGCAGTACGCACAGCCAGTGAGGTAGAGCTGGCGTCCCCGCTCGACCGCTGCGGGATCGCTTTCGCCCTCGCGCGCCGTCGCTCGCGCCGAATGCACGCCGACTGCGAGCAGTACCGCCGCCACTGGACCTGCGAGCAGCGCTACAACGAAGCGGCGCGACATCCTCTCGGCCACCTCGTCACCGGATCACGAAGAGCGTGGTGAACAGGCCGATCCACACGACGTCGACGAAGTGCCAGTAGTAGCCGATGGACTCCACCACTGGGCCCCGGCGCGCGAGTGGCCCGGGGCCGGTCGCGACGACCAATGCGACGACCATGAGCGCGAGCCCGGCGGCCACGTGGAGCCCGTGGAACCCGGTCATGAGGTAGTAGATCGAGCCGTACGAGTTCGACGACACCTGGAAGTCGAGCGAGTAGAACTCCCGGATCTGATTGGTGAGGAACAGCGCACCGAGCGCGACCGTCAGGACGAGCCATCGCTGCATGGCGGCACGATCGCCGCGCTCGAGGGATCTCACCGCGAGGACCATCGTTCCGCTGGACACGATCAGAAACAGGGTGAAAGTCGCGGACATGAGCGTCTCGAGCTCAACTCCCGACGGCGGCCACACCCTCGCCTCCGCCCGCAGCGTGAAGTACGCCGCGAACAGGCCCCCGAAGAACATGAGCTCCGAGGCCAGCCACACGACCGTGCCGACGGCGAGCATCGAGGGTTGCGGCCGCCTCGAGACCCCATACTCGCCGTCGCGGGCCGCGCTTCCAGCAGCGCCTGAGGAAGCTCCAGTTGCCCCGGCCTCGGTGGCCACACCGTCCGCCATCGGCCGCCAGGTTGGCACATGCTCGATGGTCGCCGTCGCAGGCTCCGGCTTTGCAGCGCCGGTGGGCAAAGCCGCCGTCGCCGCGACCGGCGGCCGGCGGCCGGCGGCGGCTACCGGCCCGTTGCGGGCGCCGGGCGTTAGCGTTGCCGCGTGACCGGGCTGGTCGCGCCCTCGGCGCCCTCGTGGGACATCCTCGTCACCGACTGGTCACTCGACATCACGTTCCCGCTCGTCATCGCCGTCGCGGCCGCGTACGTGATCGGCCTGCGGCGGCTCCAGGCCCGTGGTCGGCCGTGGCCCATGGGGCGGACGGTCGCTTTCCTCTCAGGCCTGGCCGTGATCCTTATCGCGACGGAGTCGGGGGTGGCCGCATACGACCGGGTCCTGTTCAGCCTGCACGTCGTCCAGCACGTGCTGCTGGGGATGGTGGCGCCGCTGCTGCTCGTCCTGGGCGCGCCGGTGACGCTGGCGCTCCAGGCCGGGTCGCGTCCGACGCAGCGGAGGATCCTGCGTGTTCTGCACACCACGCCGGCCCGGGTGCTCGCACACCCACTGACGGCGTGGGTGCTGTTCGGCGGCAGCCTCGTCGTGCTGTATTTCACGGCGCTCTACGAGCTGTCGCTGCGCAACGACTTGGTGCACGCGGCGGTCCACGCCCACTTCATCGCGGTCGGGTGGTTGTTCCTTGCGCACGTCGTCGGTGTTGACCCGATCCCGGGCGCGCTCGGCTACGGCGCTCGACTCCTCTACGTGATGGTGCTGTTGCCGTTCCACACGTTCATCGGTCTGGCGCTGCTCACGACGAACACGGTGATTGCCGCCGACTGGTACGAGCACGTCGAGCATTCGTGGGGCGCGAGCCCGCTGTCCGACCAGCGCACGGGCGCCGGACTGTTGTGGCTCTCGGGCGAGCTGTTCGGCGCGGTTGCCATCAGCCTCGCCGTACGGCAGTGGATGGCCGCCGAGGACCGGGCCGCGGCCCGTCATGACCGCCACCTCGACACTGTCGACGGCTCGGAGCCGATCGGCGCGCGAGGCGATCGCTAACATCGGCAGACGAGAGCCCGGCCCGCGACCGCGAAGGGATCGCCTCCATGGAAGTCCGCATCGGTGTCGTGCACACGCCGAAGGAGCTGACCCTCGAGCTCGACGGCGGCGTCGAGGAGGCGTTCAAGACGATCGACAAGGCGATCAAGGGCGGGGACACGATGGTCTGGCTCACCGACTCGAAAGGCCGACGGGTCGGCGTCTCCCTCGACAAGCTGGCGTACATCGAGGTCGACTCCGAAGAGGGATCGAAGCGGGTCGGCTTCGGCAGCATCTGACCCGTGCCTCCCGCGCCCGACCTCCTGGCGCGGCGCCTGCTGTTCTTCACCGGCAAGGGTGGAGTCGGCAAGAGCACGGTGACCGCGGCGACCGCGTTGCTCGCCGCCGACCGGGGCCAGCGCGTGCTCGTCGTCGAAGCCGACGCCAAGGGAAATCTCCCGGGTCACTTCGAGCAACCGTCCGTCGGGTTCGAGCCGCGCGAGGTCTACCCCGGCGTGTGCGCGATGGCGATGCGCACCGAGGACTCGCTGAAGGAGTATCTCAAGCTCAACCTGCGCGTGCCGGTCCTCGGACGGCTCGGCCCGTTGGCGCGCGTGCTCGATTTCGTGGCCACGGCGGCGCCGGGCGTGAAGGAGATCCTCACGGTCGGCAAGGTGTGCTGGGAGGTGCGGGAGTCGATCGAGGGCCGGGCGGACTGGGATCTCGTCGTCGTCGACGCCGCCGCCACCGGTCACATCATCGGCCAACTCGACGCGCCCCGCGCCATCCAGGAGCTGGTCTCGGTGGGCATGGTGCGCGAGCAGACCGACTGGATGGTCGAGCTGCTGTCGGACGCGGCCGTGACCGGGCTCAACGTCGTTGCCACACCGGAGGAGATGCCGGTCAACGAGACCATCGAGCTCGTCGGGCGGGCGCGGGCCGAGCTCTCGGTGCCGCTCGGCGCGGTCATCGTGAACCGGGTCCTCCCCGAGCTGTTCACGCACACCGACGAGGACACGTTCGCGGCGCTGCGCGGCGACGACG
>DATFPZ010000431.1:0-6159 GCA_035264545.1 Acidimicrobiia bacterium | reverse complement strand
CGGGCCGGCCGTCGATCTCGCCCACGCCGGTGACTACGCCGTCGGCGGCGAGATACCGGTCGCCGAGGCCGGCGTCCATGTGGTCGGCGAGCAACGCGTACTCGACCCACGTGCCGGAGTCGAGGAGCAGGTCGAGGCGCTCGCGCACGGTGAGCTTGCCGAGCGAGTGCTGGCGCTCGACCCGCTCCGGCCCGCCCATCTCCCGGGCGCGGTCGCGGCGCGCCTTCAGGTCGCCGACGAGCGGCCCCCAATCGTGGACGTCGCCGCCACCGGTGGCAGTCACGGCGTCATCCTCGCACGGCGAGCACGTCCCACTTGCCGGGGACGCCCTTCAGCGCATGGCGCCCGCGGTCCGTGAAATCGATGCCGGAGCCGGCGACCAGATCGCGCACGGTGCTCGTGACGAGCACCTCGCCCGGCCCGGCGAGTGCCGCGACGCGCGCGCCGATGTGCACGGCGATCCCGGCGAGGTCATCACCGCGTAGTTCGCACTCACCGGTGTGGAGACCGGCCCGAATCTCGAGCCCGAGATCGCGGGAACGGGTCGCGATGGCCTGGGCACAGTTGATGGCGCGACCGGGTCCGTCGAAAGCGGCCATGAAGCCGTCTCCGGTGGCTTTGACCTCCTCGCCGCGGAAGCGACCCAGCTCACGACGGATAGCCACGTCGTGCTGATCGAGGAGGTCGTGCCAGCGGCGATCACCTTCGGCGGCGACGCGAGCGGTCGACTCCACGATGTCGGTGAACAGCACGGTCTTCAGCACACGGTCAACTTGGACCGGGGGCTCGTGGCGACGGCCGGTCAGGAACTCCTCGATGGCGTCGAGGGGTACGTCCTCTCCACCCTCGGACCCGTTCAGGTGCCAGGCTCCTGGGAGCTCGAGGAGACGCGCCCCCGGGATCTCGTCCGCCAGGTACCGACCGCACTCGGCGGGGATGGCGTTGTCATCAGTGCGGTGCACCACGAGCGTCGGGGCGTTGACCGCCGGGAGCGCGCTGCGCACGTCGATGTCGCAGTTCCGACGCATGATCTCGCGCACCATGTTGGGCGTGGCGGCGCTGCGTTCGTAGCGGGCCACGAACGCGGACGTCTCAGGGTCCGTCGGCATGTCGGCGACGAAGAACCGCAGCGCTTTTCCGGTGCCCCACCGCGTCACCAGCCCCTCGATGAACGGCTCGATGACGGACGGATCGATTCCGAGGGGATAGTCCGGACCCCTTTGCATGCGGGCGAACGTGCCCCACAGCACGAGCGCGGACACACGCTGCGGATACGTCGCCGCAAACAGGGCCGTGAGCGGCCCGCCCTCCGAGATGCCAACCAGCGCAGCCTGCTCGCACGCCGCCGCGTCCATGACGGCTCGGATGTCGTCCATCCGGTCCTCGGCGCTCCCGAAGCCGAGCGTCCGTTCTGAGAGGCCGGTGCCACGCTTGTCGAACGTGATCATCCGGGCGAACGAACCAAAGCGCCGGAAGAAGTCCGTGAAGAGCGGCGCCTGGGGCGAGAGGTCGGCGTGCGAGATGAACCCGGGCACGAAGACGAGGTCGAGCTCGCCGTCGCCGAAGACCTGGTACGCGATCGAGAGCTCGCCGCTCTGCGCGTAGTGAATCTCGGGTACCACCCTGCCCCCTATCGCCCCTTCCACTTTGGCTCGCGCTTCTCGGCGAAGGCGGCCACGCCTTCGGCCGTGTCCTCCGAGGCGCTGGTGACCGTGAGCATGGCCTGGAGATACGCGAGCGCGTCATCGGGATCCATGTCGAGCACGTGGTAGAAGCTGTCGCGGCCCCACCGCAGGATGAGCGGCGACTTCGCCGCCAGTGTCGCCGCGAGGTCGTCGACGGCGGCGTCGAGCTCGTCGACGGGCACGACGCGCGTCACGAAGCCGATGCGCTCGGCCTCGGCGGCGTCGACCCGGCGTCCCGTCATCATCAGCTCGAGCACGCGCTTCGGTGGCATCGACCGCAGCAACGGCACCGTGATCATGTACGGCCACAAGCCGACGTTGACCTCCGGCGTGCCGAACCGGGCGTCATCGGAAGCGACCACGAAGTCGCACGCCAGCGCGAGGCCGAACCCACCAGCCAGCGCGTAGCCGCGCACACGGGCGACCGTCGGCTTCCCGAGACTCCAGAGGTCGCGGAACAGGTCGGCGAGCATCCCCCGCCCGTCGTGCGCGGCCGACGCCCCGTCGGCGATCCCGCCGCCCCCGAGGTCGGCGCCGGCGCAGAACGCCTTCTCCCCCGCGCCCGTGAGCACGAGTACCCGCACGGCGTCGTCGGCCTTCGCTGTCGCGACGGCGTCCCGCAGCCCCTGCATGACGTCGAACGACATCGCGTTCCGCCGCTCGGGTCGGTCGATCGTCGCTCGCGCCACGGACCCGGCGACCTCGTAGCGAACGTCACTCATGCAGGCATCGTAGGGATTCAGGACCGCCGGTTGTACGGTGGCGCGGCGTGGTCACCATCGCCATCGTCGGTGGCGTCGCTCTCGTCGTCGTGCTCGTCACCCGGGGCAGCGTCAGCCAGCTGTTCCGGCTCCCGGTCCAGTCGATCTGGATGGTCCTCGTAGCGCTCGCCATCCAGATCTTCCTCGCGTTCGTCGAGATCCCCTCGGACCGATTCGACGACCTCGGGCTCGGGCTCGTGATGGCCTCGTACGCGTTCCTGCTCGCGTTCTGCTTCGTGAACCTGCGGATCTCGATGATGTGGGTCATCGGGCTGGGCATCGCGCTGAATGCGCTCGTCATCGGGCTCAACCAGGGGATGCCCACCGCCGACCACGAGGTGACCACCCGCTCGGGCCGGACCATCGAGGAGCCCATCGAGCGCACCGCGAAGCACAGACCCGAGAGCGACGACGACCTGCTCCCGTTCCTCGGCGACCGGCTGCGGGTGCCCGAGCCGATCGACGAGGTGATCTCGATCGGGGACGTCGTGATCGGGCTCGGGATCATCCTCGTCTGTTACAAAGCCGGCCGCGTGCGACGCCCGGCCAGGAGCCGCCGGGCGGAGCGGACGGCACGCATCGCGGAGCGACTGCGACAGCGGGAGGTGGCCTCGCAGGAGCAGCTGCCGCACCCGACGGGAACGATCACGAAAGAGAAGCACGCGTTGTCCCATGACACCCCCGACGACACGCTGGGCGTCGAGCTCGACGAAGTGTTCGCACGGTTGGCCGCGGACGACCACGCCGGCGAGGGGTCGACGAAGCCCGACGAGGACGAACCCCACGAGGCCTGAGCCGGGACGAAGGCGGCAGCCCGGGCGACCGGTATCGTCCGGTCGATGGCGCGTGAGGCGGTGCTGGTCTCGTACCGGCTCGGCGGCACCGACGGCGTGTCGGTCGAAGCGGAGAAGTGGGAATGGGCCCTGCGCGTCCTCGGGTTCACGACGCGCCGGATCGCCGGCCACATCTGTGACGAGCCCCGCCCTGACGACCTCGTGTTGCCCGGCATCGCCATCGACGCGGCGGACGGGGCGGCGGATGCACGCCGGCTCGCGACGGCGCTGGCCGGCGCGGACCTGGTCGTCGTCGAGAACATCTGCTCGCTCCCGATCAACGTCCACGCCTCCTCCGCCGCGTCGGACGCGCTCGCACGCCACCAGGGCCGCGTCGTGTTCCACCATCACGACCTGCCGTGGCAGCGGGCCGAGCTCGCATCCGTTCGTGGCCTGCCACCCGACCTGCCCGGTGCGCTCCATGTCGTCGTGAACGACCGATCACGTGCCGAGCTGGCGGCGCGGGGCATCACGGCCCACACGATCCGCAACACGTTCGACTTCGACGCGCCCCCCGGCGATCGCGACACGACCCGCGCCGACCTCGGCGTCGCCGACGACGAGCTCGTCGTGCTGCAACCCACACGCGCCATTGCCCGCAAGAACGTGCCCGGCGGCGTGCGGTTCGCCGAGGCGCTCGCCGGCTTCGTCGCCGACCGGCGCGTCGTGTACTGGCTGACCGGGCCGGCCGAGGACGGCTACGACCGAACGCTGGCGCGGACCATGGCGACGACGCCGCTCCGGGTGGTCCACGGTCGCACCGCGCGCCCGGCGGACGCGTACGCCACTGCCGACGTCGTCGTGTTCCCGTCGACGTGGGAGGGCTTCGGCAACCCCGTGATCGAGTCGGTCGTCGCCCGCCGTCCCCTGGCTGTGCACCGGTATCCCGTGCTCGACGAGATCCTCACCGGCCTGCGGGTCTTCAGCGTCGAGGACCCGGCCGAGGTGGCGGCGTGGCTGCAAGCGCCCGACCGCGCCCTGCTCGACGCCAACCGCGAGGTCGCGGGGCGAGACTTCTCCCTCGCCGACCTGCCCCGGCGCCTCGACGCCGCCTTCGCGGCAAACGGCTGGACCTCGTGGTGAGCGAGCCGGACCCCGTCCTCACCCGCCGGATCCGGATCGCCCGCGTCGTGCGCTACGGCCAGCGGGCCGGGTACGCGGCGCTGCTCGTGGCGGTCGTGAGCTTCGTCGTCGCTGCAGCCACCGACTTCCCCGCCGCGGCCGTCGACATCTCGGTCGCAGCGCTGGTCGCCGCCATCGTGATCCTGCCGGTACCGATCGTCCTCGGGTACGGGGTGCGCGCCGCGGAACGCGAGGAGCGCGAGAAGCGCGAGCAGCGGTACCGTTGACCGACCGGTCAAGCGAGCGTTTCACAGGAGCCCGGGAGGGTCCGATGCCGAGAGCCGCCGTCTGTAACGCGATCGACACCCCACTCGAGATCGTCGACCTCGAGCTCCAAGCGCCGAAGGCGAACGAGGTCAAGGTGCGGCTCGGTGCGTCCGGCGTGTGCCACTCGGACCTCTCCGTGCGCAACGGCACGCTCCTCGCGCCGCTGCCGGCTGTGCTCGGCCACGAAGGGGCAGGAGTGATCGAGGAGGTCGGCGAAGGCGTCGAGCACCTCCAGCCCGGTGACCACGTCGTGATCTCGTGGATCCCGCAGTGCCGCGACTGCTACTTCTGCCAGGGCGGGCAGGGCCACCTGTGTGATGTCGGCCTGCCGACCATCGCCACCGGCTCCTTGCTCGACGGGACGCCCCGCTTCGTGCGCGACGGCCAGCCGCTGCTCCAGATGTCGGCGAGCGGCACGTTCACGGAGTCGACCGTCGTTCCCGCGATGAGCGCGGTGAAGATCGACAAGGACATTCCGCTCGCGTCCGCGGCGCTGATCGGCTGCGGCGTCCTCACCGGCTTCGGCGCGGCCCACAACACCGCCGACATCCGCCAGGGCGACACGGTCGCTGTGGTCGGCTGCGGTGGCGTCGGCCTCAACGTGATCCAAGGCGCCAAGCACTCCGGCGCCGAGCGAATCATCGCCATCGACATGGTGGACGGGAAGCTCCAGACGGCCCAGAAGTTCGGGGCCACCGACCTCGTGAACGCGCGCGAGGACGACAGCATCGCCAAGGTCATGGAGCTCACCGATCAGCGCGGCGCCGACGTCGCGTTCGAGGTGATCGGTCTCCAGGCGACGATCGACCAGGCGTTCACGATGACGCGGCGGGGAGGTCAGACGGTGCTCGTGGGGGTGCCCGCGATGGACGTGATGATGACGGTCCCCGTCGGGCTCGGGCTGATCTTCTCGGAGAAGCAGATCCGAGGCTGCCTCTACGGGTCGTCGAACGTGCACCACGACATCCCTATGCTCGCCGACCTCTACACCGAGGGGAAGCTGATGCTCGATGAGCTCGTCTCCCACGAGATCACGCTCGACGGCGTCAACACCGCCATGGACGAGATGAGCTCGGGCGAGGTCACCCGCTCGGTGATCGTGTTCGACGAGCCGGCCGGGGACCGCGCGGCCGGTACCAACGCCAGCGCTACGACGGGCTAACGCTTCGCGTAGTTGCTCGCACCGAACCAGTCGACGACGACGACCGGCTCCTCGCCCACGACCCACGCGTCATGGCCGCTCGGCAGGGACGTGACATCGCCGGGCCCGGCGACGAACTCGGTGCCGTCGTCCATCCGGATCGCCAGCTGACCGGCCACGTGGTACTGGAAGTGGGGCGCCTCACAGCTCGGCGTGTTCGCGATCGGCTTGACGTCGTTCGACCAGCGCCACCCCGGCTCCAAGACGAGCCGTCCGATCTCGCCGTCCCCCTTGTCGTCACGATCTCGGCCCGCCCATTGGGGAACTCACGGGTCTCGTCCGGTGACGCA
>DATFPZ010000430.1:0-3763 GCA_035264545.1 Acidimicrobiia bacterium | reverse complement strand
TGCCGGGGCCGGATGTCGCCGGTTCCGGGGCGCTTGACGCGCCGGCCGGGCCCGCCCGTTCCGGCGCCGGCTAGGTAGGTGACGAGGTGCCCAGAAAAGGACGTGCCCGCCGGTTCCGCGAGGCCCGCGAGCTCAAGCAGGGCTTCGATGACGACCTGTTCTCCGAGGGCAGCGGCTCGCTGGCCGACATCGAGGAAGGCACCGTCGACGACGACAAGGGCTGGGACGACGACGACGATGAGCACGGCGACGACTGGGACGCCGACGACCCGCTCGCCATCGACGAGCGGCGCAGCGGCGCCGACGGGGGTCGCCGGGCGAGCTGAATCGCCCTAGGTGAGTCTGGGATCGATCGTCTCGGGGTCGATCCCGTACCGGTGGATGGCCTCGGCGACCGCCTCGTCTTTCACGTCGCCCTGTCGCGCGAGCGAGCTCAGCGTGGCGACGACGATGTGGGCGGCGTCGACCTCGAAGTGACGGCGCAGCGCTTCCCGCGTGTCCGAGAACCCGTAGCCGTCGGTGCCGAGTGACACGAACGGCTGCGGCACGAACCTCGCCACCTGGTCCGGCACTGCTTTCATGAAGTCCGTGACCGCGACGATCGGGCCCTCGGTGGACCCAAGCTGCTCGGTCACGTAGGGCGTGCGCGCCGGCTCCGTCGGGTGGAGACGGTTCCAGCGCTCGACCGACAGCGCATCTTCGCGGAGCAGCTTGTAGCTCGGCGCGCTCCATACGTCGGCGGCGACATCGTGCTCGTCGAGCAGGAACTGCTGCGCGATCACAGCGTTGCGCACGGCCGTGCCGCTCGCCAGGATCTGCGCGCGGTGGCGCCGCTCCCCCCGGACAGCCCGGTACCGGTAGAGCCCGCGCAGGATGCCGTCTTCGACGCCTTCCGGCATCAGCGGCATCGTGTAGTTCTCGTTGTACAGCGTGAGGTAGTAGAAGCAGTCCTCGGGCTCGTCGCCGTACATGCGCTTGATGCCATCCCGAACGATGATCGCCATCTCGTACGCGAAGGCCGGGTCGTAGGCGCGGCAGTTCGGCACCGTCGACGCGAGCACCTGGCTCTGCCCGTCGCAGTGCTGCAAGCCCTCACCCGTGAGCGTGGTGCGACCGGCGGTCGCGCCGAGCAGGAAGCCGCGGCCGCGCTGGTCTCCGAAGCTCCAGATGAGGTCGCCCACCCGCTGGAAGCCGAACATCGAATAGAAGATGAAGAACGGGATCATCGGCTCGCCCCACGTGGCGTAGCTCGTCCCGACCGCGGTGGCCGACCCCATCGAGCCGGCCTCGGTGATCCCCTCTTCGAGGATCCTCCCCTCCTTCGCTTCGCGGTAGCTGAGGAGGAGCCCGGCGTCGACGGGCTCGTACTGCTGTCCGAGCGGTGAGTAGATCTTGATGTCGCGGAACAGGGCGTCGAGCCCGAACGTGCGCGCCTCGTCCGGGATGATCGGCACGATCCGCTTCCCCCACTCGGGCTCGGCGAGCAGCTTCCGGATCAGTCGTGCAAACGCGGTGGTCGTCGACGCCTGCACCTTGTCACCGCTGCCCGTCAGGAGATCGGAGAACGCCCGGTCCGTCGGCGGCGGGAGCACGTGCGGCCGGACGACACGCAGCGGCAGGAAACCGTCGAGCGTACGCCGCCTCGCCAGCATGTAGTCGTGCTCGGGCGAGCCGATGCCCGGGTGGTGGTAGGGCGGCATCGCGTCGCCTTCGAGCACCTCGTCCGGGATCTCGAGGAAGAGTCGGTCCCGGAACGTCTTGAGCTCCGCTTCGGTCATCTTCTTGATCTGGTGCGTCGCGTTGCGGGCCTCGAAGTCGGGCCCGAGCGTCCAGCCCTTGATCGTCTTGGCGAGAATGACCGTCGGAGTTCCCTCGTGCTCGACGGCGGCCTTGTATGCCGCGTAGAGCTTCCGGTAGTCGTGACCACCTCGCGACAGCTTGCGCAGCTCGTCGTCGGAGAGGTGCTCGACCATCTTTCGCAGCCGCGGATCGGGACCGAAGAAGTTCTCCCGGATGTACGCGCCAGACTCGACGGCGTACTTCTGGAACTCGCCGTCGACGGTGGTGTTCATCTTGTTGACGAGCACGCCGTCGGAGTCACGCGCGAGGAGGTCGTCCCACTCGCGTCCCCAGACGACCTTGATGACATTCCATCCCGCGCCGCGGAAGATCGCCTCCAGCTCCTGGATGATCTTGCCGTTCCCACGCACGGGACCGTCGAGGCGCTGGAGGTTGCAGTTCACGACGAAGATGAGGTTGTCGAGGCTCTCGCGGGCGGCGATCGACAAGCCGTTCGTGCTCTCGGGCTCGTCCATCTCACCGTCGCCGACGAAGCACCACACCTTCGCCTTGCTCGTGTCGGCGAGTTCGTGATCGAACAGGTAGCGGTTGAAGCGCGCCTGGGCGATCGCGTTGATCGGGCTCAACCCCATCGACACCGTCGGGAACTCCCAGAAGTCGGGCAGCCGCCGAGGGTGCGGGTAGCTCGGCAGGCCGCCGCCGATCTCCTGACGGAACCGGTCGAGGTCGGCTTCGGTCATTCGGCCTTCGAGGAATGCCCGGGCGTAGATGCCCGGGGCGGCGTGGCCCTGCATGAAGACCTGGTCGCCGAAGCCGCCGTCGCCCTTGCCCCGGAAGAAGTGGTTGAAGCCGACCTCGTACAGCGCCGCGGCCGACGCGTACGTCGACAGATGGCCGCCGAGCCCCTCGAACCGGCGATTCGCCCGGGCGACCATCACGACCGCGTTCCACCGGATGAACGCGCGGATGCGGCGCTCCAGATGCTCGTCGCCCGGGAACCACGGCTCCTGCTCGGCCGGGATGGTGTTGAGGTACGGCGTCGAGACCGCCGACGGGACGCCGACGCCCTGCTCCCGGGCTCGTTCCATGAGCCGGGTCAGCAGGTAGCGGGCGCGCGCCTTTCCCCGGACGTCGACGACCGAATCGAGCGAGTCGAGCCACTCGCTCGTCTCCGCCGGATCGATGTCCGGGATCTGATGCACGAACCCGTCGATGAACACGAAGGCGTCCCTCCCGCCGCTTTGTTCTCCACAGGTTACGCCCTTACCGTTCGGTAAGGACCCCGTCCGTTCTCCACAGTCAGGTGCTTGTAACCCTCGACGCCCTGGGTTAGGAAAAACGCGGCATTGCGTCGCATCGCGGCACCGGGCTTGCGACGGCGCGGCCCCGACGTGGAGGGCGGCAATGGCAACTGCCCAGGATGAGAGAGCAGGCATCGGCTGGCTCACGTTCGCCGGCGTCATGCTGATCGTGGCCGGGCTCATCGACGTGGTGCACGGGTTGTGGGCGCTGGACCGGGCCGATACCAGGAGCAACCTGCTCCTGTACGCCGACAAGCTCGGCGGGTGGGGCTGGTTCTATTTGATCCTGGGCATCATCCTCGTGCTCGCCGGGATCGGGGTCTTCTACCGGGCGCAATGGGCGCGCTGGACCGGCATCATCGTCGCGTCGATCGCGATCGTCGGGAACGCACTGTGGGTGTTCGTCTTCCCCGTTCAGGTGTTCATCATCATCCTTCTCGCCTCGCTGGTGGTGTACGGCCTGGTCGTCTACGGCGAACCCGAGGTCGTCTAGCCGGGACAACGAGCGGTTGCGCAGCGGCCGCACGGCGAACCCGTGATGTTGCGCCCCGGGTTCGCTGCGCGGTCCCATTGGTGACGTGGCTCGACAGAACCGCGACGCCGAATCTGTCGGCAAGGAGCCGGACGCCCGCTTCTCGTACGCGAACGAGCGGACGTTCCTG
>DATFPZ010000429.1:0-15271 GCA_035264545.1 Acidimicrobiia bacterium | reverse complement strand
CGGGAACTGCTGTCGAAGCGCCCCCGTACGCCGGTTACACCTCCGATCCCAGGGCGGGCCACGAATGTTCCGTTCGCAGTCGGGGGCGCAGTCTCGGGGCACGTCGACCACGTCGCCGTCACCGGCACGGAGGGGATGCCTTCCGACTGGGTCGTCGGCGATTCGACGTGAGACGCGCTTAGAATCAGTGCGCCGCTCCGTCTGCATTCACATGAAGCTCACCGTTCAGACGTTCCTGACCCTCGACGGCGTGATGCAGGCCCCCGGCGGACCTGAGGAAGATCCCAGCGACGCCTTCACCCACGGCGGCTGGCAGGCCCCGTTCCCGGACCAGGCCGTCGGCGAGTTCGTCACCGAGCTCAACAGCCACGCCAGCGCGTTCCTGTTCGGTCGCAGAACGTTCGACATCTTCCGCGGCTACTGGCCTGATCAGACCGACCCCGCGAACGCCATTGCCACGGCGATCAACTCGCTGCCCAAGTACGTCGTGTCCAACTCGCTCAGCGAGGCCGATGCCACGTGGCGCGGCGAGCACCCTGACACCGCTCGCCTCCTGACGGGCGACGTCGTCGCGGCGGTGCAGGCGCTGAAGGACGAACCCGGCGACGAGCTGCAGATCTGGGGAAGCAGCAGACTGCTCCAGACGCTGTTGCAGCACGAGGTCGTCGACCGCTTCCGCCTGATGACGTTTCCGCTGGTGCTCGGCTCCGGTCGCCGCTTGTTCAACGACGGCATCCTCCCGGCGACGATGCGCCCTGTCGACCTCACCGTGACCGATCTCGGCATCGTCATCGGCACCTACGAACCAGCCGGTCCGGTTCGCCACGGCCAGATGTAGCCGGCTGGGGGATGACCGTGCCAGGCCGTCACGCCTCGGCTGGCCGTCACCGTGGCGATGACGGCGACGCACACGGCGGCGTAGGCGGCGAGCGCGCCGAGGGCGGTGCCGGTCGACAGGGCGCCGGGCTGGTCGGGCTACATCAGCGAGCGCAGCACCACGCGCGGTCGTCCTTTCCACGCGGCCGCGAGCCTGCCCCCCAACGCCCCCCGCGCACCCCCCGAGCCGCTCTTTTTGCAGGTCAGGGCCGTGGTTTGATCTGCTTCCCAAGCTGAGAAGCGGGTTCGATTCCCGTCATCCGCTCTGCGCGTTGGTCATGCTGTCACTCACCGGTCAGACCCGGCCGCCGAAAAAGACCTGCGTCTCGACGACCTGGCCGTCTCGCACCGTGAGCAGCTCGACGTTGCGGTGACGCTCGCCGGTCGTGAGCTCGTATTCGTACATTGCGAAGACATCGTCATCCCCGGCCGGCACGACGTAGAGCATCTCCTGGGTAATGAGGCGATCCGCGGTCGGGAAACAGCGCTCGAAGAACGTCGCCCTGTCGATGTGGTCGTCTTGCGGGCTCGTGAACACGAAATCGTCTGACAGCAGCCGATCCTCGGCACCTCGATCCTGCCGCTGATACGCGTCGAACACGGCCCGGACGGTGTCAACCTTCGACACGATCAACTCCTCTCACCGTGGTTGAACGTTGTGTCGTTCCACACGCGTACGACGAATCAGCAAGAGCTCACCGAGAGGCCGCTTTCAGCTCCTTGTACCGGAAGCACGACGTCGTGTGGTCGTTCACGAGCCCGACGGCCTGCATGAATGCGTAGCAGACGGTCGGGCCGACGAAGCGGAAGCCACGGCGCTTGAGGTCCTTGCTCATCGCTTTCGATTGGGGCGTCTCGGAGGGGATCTCGGAGATCGAGCGCCACTTGCCGACGATCGGCGCGCCGTCGACGAACTGCCAGACGTAGCCGGCGAGACCGTCGGGGTCTCCCTGCATCTCGAGGATGCACCGGGCATTGTTCACCGCCGACTCGACCTTGAGGCGGTTGCGCACGATGGCCGGGTCGCGAAGCAGGCGCTCGACTCGTCGCCGATCGAAACGGGCCACCGCGGCGGCGTCGAAGCCGGCAAAGGCGCTGCGGTACCCGTCCCGCTTCTTGAGGATCGTCGCCCACGAGAGACCGGCCTGTGCTCCCTCCAGGGTGAGCATCTCGAACAGGTGGCGGTCGTCGCGTGACGGCACGCCCCACTCGTCATCGTGGTACGCGACGTACGCAGGGTCGGCGTCGGGCACCCAGTCGCAGCGTCGCGGCACGCCGACACGGTATCGACCCGCGCGTGCTCTCTATGCTGAGGGCGCATGGCCATCCCGAAGTCAGTGGCCAGGTTCAACGCCCACGTGACGAACCGCGTGTCGCGCCCGTTCGCCGGACGGCTGCCCGGCTTCGCGGTCGTGACCCACGTCGGCCGCCAGTCCGGGCGCACCTATCAGACGCCGGTCAACATGTTCCGGGACGGCGAGCGGTACGTGATCGCATTGACCTACGGCGCCGACACCCAATGGGTCAAGAACGTGATGGCTGCCGGGGGATGTGAGGTCCGCACGAACGGAGCGACCGTGCGCTTGTGCGAGCCACGGATCTTCACCGACCCCGAACGTCGACTCGTCCCCGGACCCGTGCGCGTGGTGCTGGGGCTGCTCGACGTGAGCGACTTCATGTCACTGCGCCCGGCGCCGGCGCGGTCCTAGCGGTGCCCGACGGGCCGTCGTCGGGCACGCGGCGGCCGCTGGTCGTGGTCATGGGCGTCTCGGGCAGCGGGAAGTCCACCGTCGGGCGCCACCTGGCCACCGACCTCGGCGTGGCGTTCGTCGACGGTGACGACGAGCACACGCCGGCGGCAAAGGCCCGCATGGCGCAGGGCATCCAGCTCGACGACGCCTGGCGGGCGCCGTGGCTCGACCGCCTCGATGCGATCCTCCGCGCCCATGTCGACCAAGGCCTCGTGCTCGCCTGCTCGGCACTCAAGCGCGCCTACCGCCGGCGACTCGCGCGCGGGGTGCCCGGCGTCGCGTTCGTCGCCCTGGTCGCGCCACGCGAGGTGCTCGAGGAGCGGCTCGCGGCCCGGCACGGCCACTTCGCCGGTCCCGCGCTCCTCGACTCGCAGCTCGCGACCCTCGAGCTCGGCGACGACGTCGTCACGGTCGACGCGACCGGGGCGGTCGAGACGATCGCCGCCACGGCTGCGCTCGCCGTGAGATAACGAGTGCGGTCGGTCTCGAGGCGGCTCAACCGCCGCCGGGGACGGGAGCGGGCGAGGCTCCCCTGGCAACACCCGTGAGCGCGCCCGGCACGGGCACTTCGGCGCCGCCGTCGGGCACTGCGGCCGGGATGGCGCGCAACAAGCCGCGCAGCGCGAGCACGGCGACGCCGTAGACGACGAGTGCGAGGATGAGCACCACGCCGAACCCGAGGGCCATGGCGAGAATCGTCGTGAGCACGGCGCCGATGACCGATGCGAACCCGTTGACCGCCCAACCCCAGGCGACGTACTCGCGCGGGTGCCTCGTGAGCCCCGCAACGGCGCCCAGGCCGAGCGGCATGAACGCGCCGAGGCAGACGCCAAGCGGCGCGAGCACCGCGAACGCGACAACGACTCGCGCCGCGAACGGCAGCCCCAGCAAGGCGTCGGTCATCGGCGTCAGGCCGAACAGGTAGAAGAGGTCGAGTGCAACGAGCGCGCTGAGGAGCACCCCGGCGGCGCGCCCGGCTCGGGCTTGGTACCGGGAGCTGAGCAGCGCTCCGACGCCGGTGGACAGGAGGATCGCCGCCAGCGTGACCGTCAGCGAGTAGGTCGGATAACCGAGGAACAGCACCAGCCGCTGGATCAGCGTGATCTCGAAGAACATGAAACCCAGCCCGAGCGCGGTGAAGTAGAGCGCGGACCGTCGCTTCCGTGGGAGCCCCGACCAGATGCTCCGGATGCGGACGAACGGCAGGAGGAGGAAGACGGCCGCGAACAGCGTCGCGATCCCAAGGAGGAGCAACAGCACCCGTTCGCCGACGTCGACCTCGAAGTCGCTCCGGTCGATCGGCTTCCCGAAGTCTGCGAGCACGTCGCGGAACGGGGTGAAGTGCCAGAAGAACGGTGAGTCGTCGGTGATCGGCCGGACGTCGTAGGGGTACGAGTCGTACCAACGGTCGAGCCGGTTCCCCGGGAGCGTCGCGATGGCGCTCACGGATTCGCCCGGGACGGCGTGGCCGGGCGCGTATCGCAGCGTCCCGCTCGGCATCGTGCCCAGGGCGGCGAGGAACCGGTCGACCTCCGCGGTCGTGAACGGCTCGCGCTTCACGAGGATGGTGGAGAGCGATGCGCCACCACCCTCGACGGGCGAGGTCGCGACGAGGATGTGGCGGGCGGGGTCGCGGACGCCGAGCTCGCCGAGCGCGTGCCGCGCCGTCGCCACGTATCGGGACGTCCGGTTCGGCTTTCGGTCGTAGTCGAACTCGCCGAACTGCGCGGCGAGGATTCCGTTTCCGCCGAGGTGCTCGAGGCTGTCCTCGATGGTCTCGCTGGTGTACAGGTAGCTCTCGGAGAGTACGTAGGCGCCGGCGGTGGCCGCGTTCGTCGCCGCGTAGCTGTCCGGCGCGGGGTACCAGACCACGTTGTACGTGTCGTCGCTGCGAGCCAGGAACGACCGGCCGTCGCCCTCGACGTAGTTGACGGCCGGGTTTTCGGCGAGATGCCCCGCGTAGTCCGCGAACTCGTCGGTGACGAGCGAGTGGGTGACGGGGTTGAGCTCGACGGCGTCGATGTGCTTGGCGTCGTAGTAGAGCGACGTGAGGATCTCGTGCCCGCCGGCGGCACCGACGATGAGCACGTTGTCCGGTGACGTTCCTCCTACCGCGAAGGGCAGCGCCCGCGGGTCGCTGTCGAACCCGAAGCGGCCGAGGCTCGCCTGCTTCCCGTCCCACCGCTGGATCACCGATCCGACCAGCCCGTCGTGGTACAGGATCCGGAGGTCGGGACCGATGTCGACCACGTCGACGCGGAAGATCGGGCTCCATGACGAGAACCGCGTCGCCGACGCGTCGAACTCGCCCTTGAACTCGTCGGCGCGCTGCTGAGGGAGCACGCTCGGTCGCGCGACACCCACTGCCAGCACGGCCGCTAGGCCGAGCCCGACCGGAAGGAGTGCGCGCGAGCGCCCACGGACAGCGAGGCGGACGCCGGCGAGCGCGAGGACCAGCCCGGCCAGGAAGATCGTCGCCGGAGGGCCGATCCAACTGATGAACGACACGACGACCGCGCACGCGATCCCGGCGCCGACGAGGTCGGCGAAATACAGCCGCCCGATCTGATCGGACTGCCGGGCGAAGAGCGTGGCGATCATCACCCCGACCGCGATGAACGAGGCGAACAGCGCCAGGCAGATGCCGAGGAGAAGGGCGAGGTTCTTGAACGACGACAGCGAGCCGTAGTCCCACAGGGCGAGCGTGTCGGTCCGGACGGTGGCGATGATCACGTAACCGACGGCGACGCTGGCGGCGCCGAGCAGCAGGCCCCACCGGAGAATCGTCTCGGTCTCGGCGCGGCGGAGGCGCCGTGAGATCGCGACGATGACACCACCACAGCCGATCCCCAGCAGCGCGAGCCCGATGACGAGATACGTGTAGTAGTAGAAGAGCTTGAACGAGATGACGCGCGTGTAGCTGATCTCGAGCAAGAGGGCGGCGAAGCTGACGAGCAGGATCTCGAGGGCGTAGCTGCGGCGCGGCGCGCCGACGTGCTGCGAGGAAGCGCTCACGCCCGCCGTCGTTTCGTCGATCCGGGGGAGGCTACTTGGTCGCCATGGCGGCAAGACCGGCGACCATGACGACGAATCCGATGACGAGGTAGAGGACCGTCCGCGCGATCGGTGCCTCCGGGAGGGTATCCCCGCCACGCGTCGTGGTGACCTTCGAACCAGAACGCCGGCGCACGAGCGCGATGAGGTTCCCGAGGAAGAGGGCTGCGCCGATCGCGGCGACGAGCTCGCGCAGCACGTCGTCGTAGATGCTCACGTCGTGATCGTACGCGGCCGCCGTCGACGCGGCCGATCCGGGTCAGAAGCGCGGGCCCCACACCATGAGCATGAGGATGAGGATGAGGTTCAGCGACAGCACCGCCCCCACGATCCCCGCGCGACGGCCGCGCTCCTCGAGCTCGATGACCTGAGGCGGCGGCCCTCCGGAGGCCTCCGCGCCCGCCGGCGGGGGGCCCATCGCGACCAGTTGCTCCTGGAGATTGATCATCCGCCGTGCGTTCGGGAACGCCGCTCCGTGCGCCAGCCCGATCCCCAGCACGTAGAGCACGATCGCGGCGACGATCCACGAGTCGCTGAAGCTCCAGGCCTTGTCGCTCAGCACGACGAGCAGGATGCCGAACACGAACACGGCGTAGATGAAGAACATGCCGATCCTCGACACGAGAAAGTTGGCTTGCGAGATCGCGAGGCCCTCGGATCCTCGCCGGCTCTTGGCCTGCTGGCCATAGATCCCGTTGAGCAACACGGCGCCGAAGCCGACGATCGCCGTCAGGATGTGCAGCACGAGGACGAGCTTGTAGATGCCGCTGTTGATGCCCATGATGCGCCTCCTTCACGGTCGAGTGCGCCGCGCAGCCTAGGTCCGCGATGTCGTCGCTGTGGTACAACGCGGCCCGTGCGGCTGATCGTGGCGCGATGCTCGGTCGAGTACGAGGGCCGCCTCGGTGCCCGGCTCCCGCCGGCGCAGCGGCTGATCCTGCTCAAGGCGGACGGTTCTCTTGCCGTCCACGCCGACGCCAAGGCGTACAAGCCACTGAACTGGATGAGCCCGCCGTGCACGATCCGCGAGGAGCCGGGAGCGATCGTCGCAGTCAATCCCGGTGGAGAACGCCTCACCATCGCGTTGCACGAGGTGCTGCTCGACCACGACATCGCCCTGGGCGACGACCCGGGGCTCGCCAAGGACGGCGTCGAGGCCGAACTGCAGGAGCTCATCGCCGCGCGCGTGCGGGCACTCCGTGACGACCTGCGCATCGTCCGGCGCGAGTACCCCACCGACATCGGGCCTGTCGACCTGCTGTGCCGCGACGGTGACGGCCGCGCCGTGGTGATCGAGGTGAAGCGGATCGGCGAGATCGCCGGCGTCGAGCAGCTGCTTCGCTACCAGGAGCGGCTCGATCTCGACGCGACGCTCGCGCCGACGAACGGGCTCTTCGTCGCCACGCGCATCAAGCCCCAGGCGCGCGTGTTCGCCGAGAGCCGGGGCGTCCAGTGCATCGAGATCGACCTCGAGCGCCTGCGCGCCGACGCGCCGCCCGACCTCCGGCTCTTCTGAACGAGCTCACCGCTCTTCGAAACGGGGCTGGCGCTTCTCGAGGAATGCGGCGAATCCCTCTTGGGCGTCGGGCGACTGGCTCGACCGCGTCATCACGTCGAGGGCGTGCTCGTAGGCGGCGCGCTGGTCGAGGCCGATCTGGGCGTAGAAGGTCTGCTTGCCGAGCCCCTTCGAGGCCCGGCTGCCGCGTGTGGCGCGGCGCAGCAGGCTGATAGTCGCGTCGTCGAGCTGGTCGGCGCGGACGACGTGGTTGACGAGTCCCCAGTCGAGCGCCGTGCGGGCATCGATGGTGTCGCCGGTCAAGCCGAGCTCGAGCGCCCGCTTCTGGGAGACGTTGCGGGCCACCGCGACCAACGGGGTATGGCAGAACCAACCGCCCTTGCCGCCGGGTGTGGCGAAGCCGGCGTCCTCGGACGCCACCGCGAGGTCGGCGGTTGCGACGAGTTGGCAGCCGGCCGCCGTGGCCAACCCGTGCACGCGCGCCACGACGGGCTGGGGGATGGACTGCAACGTGAGCATGAGCTCGGTGCACGAATCGAGCAGCTCGCGAATCGACGTTGCGTCGGCGCCGGCGAGATCCCGGAAGTCGTGGCCTGAGGAGAAGACGGGACCGTTGGCGGCGAGGATCACGCCACGGGCGTCGCTGTCGCCCGCGGCTCGGAACGCCGCCGTCATGTCACGGAGCAGCCCGAGCGACAGCGCGTTGCGGCGCTCGGGGCGGTTCATCGTGATCGTCGTGAAGTTCTCTTCGGCCTTCACGAGCACGGAGTCGGAGCTCATGGCAACCCCTGGTTGCAACGGTAGCGCCACTGGCCGGGCGGGGAGTCCGCGGCGCGCTGACGGGATCGCCGCTAGTCGCGCGCCATGTTGTCGAACTTCGTGAACCGCTCGTTGAACGCGAGCCGGGCAATGCCGGTGGGGCCGTTGCGGTGCTTCGACACGAGGATCTCGGCCTGTCCGCGCTGGTCGGACTCGGGGTTGTACACCTCGTCGCGGTAGATGAAGCAGACGACGTCGGCGTCCTGCTCGAGCCCGCCCGACTCACGGAGGTCGGCGAGCATGGGCCGCTTGTCTTGGCGGTACTCGAGCTGCCGGTTCAGCTGCGACAGGGCCATGACCGGGCAGTCGAGCTCGCGGGCGAGGATCTTGAGGCCGCGTGACAGCTCGGCCACCTCGACCTGGCGATTCTCGATGTGGCGGGAGCCGGTCGAGCTCATGAGCTGGATGTAGTCGACGACGATGAGCCCGAGGTCGCCGTGCCGGGCGCGGATGCGGCGGGCCTTGGCCCGCATCTCCATCACCGTGCAGTGCGGGTTGTCGTCGATGAACAGCGGCGCTTCGGCGAGGCGCCCGACGGCATGGCTCAAGCGGGACCAGTCCGACTCGGGGATGTTGCCCGTCCAGAGGCGCTTGGCTTCGACGCGACCTTCCGCGGCGAGCAGACGCTTCGTGAGCTCGAGGTTGCCCATCTCCATGGAGAAGAACATGACCGGGCGCTGCACCGAGACGGCCACGTTGGCGGCGGCGCCCAATGCGAACGACGTGTTGTGCACGAACATGTCGCCGGCGACGAAGTTGTGCACGTGCGGCACGGTGAGGTCGTACACCTGCTCGTCGCCGACGTAGACGATCGAGACGATCTCGTCCCACCAGATGTCCGACGTCGCGAGGAGCTCGAGGTCGCGGGAGTCGAGCACGTCGGCGAGGAGCGCGAGCGTCCCCCGCTGGGGTGAGCGCGTGCCGACGTGCCAGTTGTAGCTGGCCGGCTTTCCCGCCGCCGCCGACACCGAGCGCCACGTGCGATCGCCCTTGGCCTTGAGGACCTCGCCCCAGAACGCGGCCGGGATGGTGTCGAGGTTCGAGTTGCGACTCCGTCGCTCGAGCGCGACGAGGACGCGCGCCACCGCGTCCTCCTTGCCGAGGATGCCGATGTCGTCCGCGAAGCGTCGGATGGATTCGGGATGGCTCACCTCGATCTGCCACGACGGGAAGCCGCGCCCGTTGTACAAAGCGGTACGGTGCCGCAGCTGTGACGCAACCCCGAAGCGCAGCAGCAGATGTTGCACGCCACGCGCCAGCCGCTCCGACCGCGAGCCGAACCCGATCGAGGCCTGCCCTCCCTTGTGGACGGACGCCCAACCGTTGGCGGCGAAGAGCCGGTTGAGGAACAGCGCGAGCTGCTTGCGGGGCAGGCGGTACACCGCATCGGGGATGTGCTTGGCCCGCGACTCCTGCTTCCAGAGCCCGTGCCGGCGCAGCAGGGTGGTGACCGGGCTCGGCCGCCCCAGCGGGGTGCAGAGACGGTGCTCGGACGGGGAGGTGTGCCTGACCGTGACACCGAGCTTGGCGGCGCACCGCTTCAACTCCAGGAGCACCGAGGGCGACGCCGTGCTCATCATCGGCGAGCCGTCGGCGAGGCAGCCGCTCCCGATGAGGAACCCGAGCATGACGACCTCGGCTTCGGGGCGCGGCTCGTTCCCGGACACGTCGATCGAACGCGGCACGGCGACGCGGTCGCCGACGCAGATGTCGGCGAGCGGCTTCCAGCCGTCGGCGGTGAGGAACGGGTGCGTGATCGTCGTGCGGACGACGCGTCCCGTGCGGGTCGTGATCTTGTAGACGGGCTTCACGCCGTCGTCGACGAACGCCGACGGCGCGATGCTGCGAACGCGCAGGTCGTCGTCGAGCGCGAGCACGCGCACCGCACGGCCCGCCCGCCCGCGCTCGTAGACCTCCTGGACGGTCTGCACCGCGCCCGTCGAGGGGTCGACGATCGGCGTGTCCCACGCGACGCACTTCCCCATCGAGGGGCGCGCCGCCACGATCACGAGGTTCGAACGCTGGAGCCCGAGCAGCAGCGAGTCGAGCTCGTGGTAGCCGCTGGGCACGCCCACCACCTCGGTGTCGCTCCCGTACATCGACTCGAGCTGGTCGAGCGTCGTCTGGAGCGAGTCGGAGATGCCTGCGAGCGACTCGCTCACTCGCCGCTCTGCCACCTCGAACACCATCGACTCGGCGCGGTCGAGCGTCTCGGCGACGTCCTCTGGCGTGTCGTACCCCATCTCGGCGATGTCGCCGGCGACCCCGATCAGCCGACGGAGGAGGGCGAGCTCGTTGACGATGCGCGCGTAGTGGCCGGCGTTCGCCGACGCCGGCGTCGCCGCCTGGATGCGCAGCAGCGCGGCGCGCCCACCCACGGCGTCGAGCAGCTCGGCGCGGCGCAGCTCCTCGGCGATGGTGACCGGGTCGACGGGCTCGCCCTGGCCGTACAGGGCCATGACCGCTTCGTGGATGTGGACGTGCGCGGGCTTGTAGTAGTCGCTCGCCTCGACGTGCGCCTCGACGGCCGCGGTGATCGCATCGCGCGACAGCAGCATCGCTCCGAGCAGCGACTCTTCCGCTTCGAGGTTGTGGGGCGGGACGCGCCCCACCATCCTTCGCCGCGCCTCATCGATCGCCTGGACCACGCTCTTCCCTTCCTGCCTCCCGGCTCCCCCGAGCTGCCGGGCCCCAATCGCCGGACTCTCGTGCCGCCGCTCCCAGTGCGACGCCCCTCCGGCGAGATGCCTCGTTGCGCATCCTCGTCGGGTCGGCCTGTGGATCGATAGAGCGATTTCCTTGTGGATTCAGGGCTCTCGCCTCCACAACCCTGGGGACGAATCGCTCTCATTCTCCGGTCGGGGTGTGACAGCTACCCGACGCCGCGACGAACACGCTGGTCGCAGCGTCGCGGGAAGGAGCGGGCGCCGGCGCGCCCTGGGGAATGCGCGCGGGACGCGCTATTCGGGGACGACGTCGACGGTGAGCGTCGCCTCGACGTCGGCGTGCAATCTCACGGGGACCTCGACCGCGCCGAGCTCTTTGAGCGGCTCGGCGAGTTGCGTCTTGCGCCGGTCGAGCTCGACACCCGTTTGGGCGCGCACCGCGTCGACGACGTCGGCCGGCGTCACCGAACCGAACAAGCGGCCGCCCTCGCCGGCTCGGGCTCGGAGCTCGATCCTCCGCCCGGTCAGCTGGTCGGCCAGCGCCTGCGCCGCCTCGCGATCGCGCGCGTCTCGCGCTTCACGATTGCGACGCATGGCCTCGGCTTGCTGCACGACACCCTTGGTCGCCTTCATCGCCAGGCCGCGCGGCACGAGGAAATTCCGTGCGAAGCCGTCAGTGACCTCGATGAGGTCGCCCTTGCGGCCGACGTTCTCGACGTCGTCGCGCAGCACTACCTTCACGATTGATCCTCGCCGCCCGTGGGCGCGGCCGTCGCGTCCGCTGCAACCTCGGAGGCCGCTTCGGCGCCGTTCCCACCTTCCGCGGGGACGCTGGCGCCAGCATCGTCCGCGCCGGCGGCCGGTTCCCTCTCGGGCGCAGGCTCGGGCATGCGGTCGCGGTCGCGATCCCCGCGGTCGCGGTCGCGCCGGCCGCCGCGACTTCGCTGCGTGACCTGCCGGACGCTGTAGGGGAGGAGCGCCATCTCGCGGGCGATGCGGATAGCTCGCGCCACCGCGCGCTGCTGCTGCGCGCTGTTGCCTGTCACACGCCGCGCCCGGATCTTGGCCCGCTCCGACATGAACCGCCGGAGGAGGTTGACGTCCTTGTAGTCGACCCAGTCGATGCTCTCCGAGGAGAGGATCGAGGTCTTCTTCTTGATCGGGCGGCGGCGGTCGGGCGCCTGGGACTTCTTCTTCTTGTCTCTCGCCATCTCGGGTCAGCTCACCTCATCGGTCTTCGGTGCTCAGAACGGCTCTTCGTCGAGGTCGGCACCACCGGTCGGCGCGGGTTGGGGACTCTCGCCCCCACGCCCGCCGCCGCGGCCTCCGCCACCGCCGCTGTCGCCGCCCCCTCCGAAGTCGCCGCCGCCCCGGCGGTCGTTCTTGGTGACCTGGGCGGTTGCGAAGCGGAGGCTGGGCCCGACCTCGTCGGCGATGATCTCGACGACGTTGCGCCGGTTGCCGTCGCGGTCCTCGTAGCTGCGCTGCTCGAGGCGGCCGGTGACGACGACGCGTGAGCCCTTCGCGAGCGACTCGCTCACGTTCTCGGCCATCTCGCGCCAGCACACCACGTCGAAGAAGCTCGTCGCCTCCTGCCATTCGTTGGTGTTGCGGTCCATCCAGCGCCGGTTCACCGCCACGCCGAAGCGCGTGTTCGACGCACCGCTCGGCGTGTAGCGAAGCTCGGGATCCCGGGTCAGGTTGCCCACGACCGTGACTGTGTTGCCGTTCGCCATTGGTGTTTCCTCCCTATGCGTCCGCCGCGCCGGCGCTCGCTGTCTTCGGGGGCCCGTAGACCCGCTCCGGAATCTGGAGCACCTTGTGGCGGAGTACCTCGTCAGCCAGGGAGAGCACCCGGTGCAACTCTTGCATCGCCTGGGGCTCGGCCCTCGCCTGGAGCACCACGTAGTAGCCCTCCGTGCGATGGTCGATCTCGTAGGCGAAGCGCCGCTTCCCCCAGTAGTCGACGTGCCCGGGCTCGGCGCCCTTCGACTGGATGAGCTGGAAGAACCGGTCGACCGCGGCCCGGATCGTCTCCTCCTCCAGGTCCGCGTCGAAGATGATCATGACTTCGTACGGCCGCAACGGCTCGTACCTCCTGTGGACCGCGGCCCGTGCTCCGGGCCGGACGGGCTCCCGGCTGCGCCCGGCGAGCCGGACGGCAAGGAGCAGGCTGAGTTGGAACGATTCAGGCTACCAACCTTCGACGTGGCCTATCGACGCAGACCTTAGCGACGGCGTACGACAGCTACGAGGGGCATCTCGTGGCCTGCCGGCAAACCTACGATTCGACGATGCCGAAGACCCGGCTCGAAGCGTTCAGCGACGGCGTCTTCGCGATCGCCATCACGCTGCTCATCATCGAGGTGCGCGTACCAGACTCGGAGGCGGGCGATCTCGCTCGTGACCTCGCGAACCAGTGGCCGTCGTACGCCGCATACGTCGTGAGCTTCGCCATCATCGGCATCATCTGGGTGAACCACCACGACATCTTCGAGCGCATCACCACCGTCGACCGCCCCCTGCTGTTCCTCAACCTCGTCCTGCTGCTCACGGTCGCGTTCCTTCCCTTCCCGACTGCGCTCCTCGGCGAGTACATCCGGAAGGGCGACAACGCCCACATCGCCGCCGCCGTGTACGGCTTCAACATGACGCTCATCGGCCTGGCGTTCATCGCGCTGTGGACGTACCTCGTCCGCGTCCCGTCACTCCTGACGCCCGGCCTCGGCGCCGAAGGGGCGCGGCGCGCCCGGCGCGCCGCGATCGTCGGTCCGGTGGTCTACGGGCTCACGATTCCGCTGGCGTTCGTCAGCCCGGTGGCGTGCCTGATCGCCTACGCCGCGCTCGCGCTGTACTTCGCGATCTCCTTCACGGTCGCCGGGAGCGCAGAGGACGACCAGGTCACGGACACGAGCTGAGCGCGCCACCTGGAAGCTGGCCGTCGAGCGTCTCGACCGCGTAGCTGTACGGACCCTTCGAGCTGTAGGCCGGACAGTCGGACACAGAGCGGTCCGGGCAGGGCTGCATCAGGAGCCGGTCGACGGGACGGCCCGCCGCGTCGTACCAGCCGATGTCGAGCGGCACTGGGACGTCGGACATCGTGAAATACGACCTGGTCGGTTCGTCGAACACGAAGAGCATTCCGTCGTACGGTCCGAGGTCACTCCTGCGCATGAGCCCGGTCGCGCGTTCGTCCCTCTTGTCGGCGACCACAATGTGCCGGCAGTCCCCGCCGATTCCCAAACGCACCTCGGTGAGCCCCGTGAACGGCGTCGTCGCCGGACGGGCGTCGGCGAGCACCGACGCCAGCGGACCAACCGGCGCGGGCGTCTCGTCGTCCCGGCGCAGGAGGAGCAGCAACCCGCCTCCGACGAGAGCGACGGCCAGCGCAATCAGCAGCGCCGCCGCTCCCGCCCGGCGAGCTGGGCTCACGCGGGAGCGGCGCCGAACAGGCCGAGGGCCTCGGCAACGTCGTCGGCGACGTGATACGTCTCCTCGCTCGACGGGAACCGCCCGGCCCGCACGTCCTCGGCGTAGCGGGCGACGGCGGCGGTCGAGTCGGCCTTCAACGACGCGTACCTGCGCACGAACTTCGGCTTGATGCGGTCCTCGAGGCCGAGCAGGTCGTGGTACACGAGCACCTGACCGTCACAGTGACGCCCGGCGCCGATGCCGATCGTCGGCACCGACACCGTGTCGGTGACGATCCTGGCGACCGCATCGGGCACGCACTCGAGCACGATAGCGAAGCACCCCGTCTCTTCGAGCGCCACGGCGTCGTCGACGATGGCGCGCGCGGCGTCGAGCTGCTTGCCCTGCACCTTGAACCCGCCGACGGCGTGAATCGACTGAGGCGTGAGCCCCAGGTGGCCCATGACCGGGATCTCGGCGTCGAGGATCGCCTCGATCGCGCCGAGACGCTTGCGGCCACCCTCGAGCTTCACCGCCGCCGCGCCGGCACGGACGAGGTGCGCGGCGTTGCGCACGGTCTCCTCGTCGGAGACGTGGTAGCTGAGCCATGGCAGGTCCCCGATGAGCAGGGCCCGAGGCTTGGCGCGAGCGGCGGCCGCCACGTGGTGGGCCATGTCGTCGATCGTCACGTGGAGCGTGTCGTCGTGGCCGAGCACGACCATGGCCAGCGTGTCGCCGACCAGGATCATGTCGACGCCGGCGCCGTCGGCCACCCGCGCCGACGGAAAGTCGTACGCGGTCACCATCACCAACGGGGGCCCGTTGCCCTTGCGGGCGCTGATGTCGGGCGCGCTGAGCGGCGCGCGTGAATCGGGGCTCGACGACGCAGTCGTCATCTCCGAACCTCCACCGTCCGGGGCTCCCACGGCTCCCGGCGGCATGCCGAGCGTAGCCTCAACACGTGACCGAGCGCGCCTGCGAGAACTGCGCCTTCCCGGACGAGGAGCTGGCCCTCGTCCGCCGCGTCTACGTCACCCCGGAGACTTGGGAGACGCCGGCGTCACGGCACGTCGTCGAGGAGCCCGAGCTGTGGTGCGTCTCATGCCGCTCGCAGTACCCACACGAGATCGTCGATGACGAGGAGGAAGAAGGGTGACCCCCGTCGCCGCCGCAAGCCG
>DATFPZ010000428.1:0-4822 GCA_035264545.1 Acidimicrobiia bacterium | reverse complement strand
TGACGCGATCGCCCACCGAGAAGCGTTCGACGTCACGGCCGAGCGCAACGACCTCACCGGCGAACTCCATGCCTGGAATGTCCGGCGGGCTCCCGGGCGGCGCCGGGTACAACCCGAGTCGCTGCGCCATGTCTGCACTGTTGAGGCCGGCCGCGCGCACGTCGACGAGCAACTCGCCCGCGCCCGGCTCGGGGTCGGGGTGCTCCCGCCACTCCAGCCGGCCCTCGACCACGGTCACCGCCCGCATGACGCCGAACCCTAGGCCACCACCCCTCGGCTGCCCCTCTGACCTGGGCAAACGGGAGCCAGGAGGGTCCGGGTGCCGAGGGCGCTACCTTCCCGGTGATGGCCTTCGCCGACCACCCCCCCGAGGGCTCCCTGGCCTTCGTCGACGACGACGGCAATC
Organism: Acidimicrobiia bacterium; assembly: GCA_035264545.1. GTDB lineage: Bacteria > Actinomycetota > Acidimicrobiia > IMCC26256 > JACDBD01 > JALZAA01. Next base: position 4,416 of record DATFPZ010000428.1, on the reverse strand, counting down.
GGGTGCTGCTCGACGCCGCCGAATCGGTGCTGTTGTTCGGTCTCACCGACGCGCTCGAGGCGGCGACCGTCTCGGCGTGCCCGTCGTGCCGCAGCCGGGTCCTGGCGGTCGTCGCGGTCCTCGATGTTCTCGAGAGCGGTCCGTTTCACCCCCGCGCCGCCGACCTCGTCGAGCTCGCCGAGGAGGCGCCGACCCTGCACGTCTACGTCGAGGATCTCGTCACCGAGTGCGAGCACGACGAGTGGCTCGACCCCGGCTTCACCGAATGGTGCGAGGCGATCGAGGAAGTGCCGGGCGTTCGTCGCCCCGCGCCCTGAGCGCAGGGAGCCGTCAGCCCCCTTCGGCTAGCCGTCGTCAATCGATGTCGAGCAGCGCGCCGAACGATTCGTCGGTGCAGTCGATCAGCGTCGCCGGGTCGCTCACGGCGGCGGGATCGATGTTGATCCCCATATCGAGCGAGTCGCGATAGCTCAGCAGCGTGACGTTCAACGCGCATGCTGCGCGCGGGCCCATCGGGTAGTTGGCTTCGATGCGGGCGCCCCCGAGGTACAGGTCGACCGGGCTGCCCTGCAGGTTCGATGTTGCGAAGTCGATCGTGTGGGCTTGCGTGCGGGTGAGCGCGACCAGCATCGAGGGCGGGAGGGCGGCGAGTAGCCCCGCCAGCGACCCGGCGGCGGTGACCGCCGGCTCGTCTCTCAGGCCATGCAGTCGTTCGTGCACGAGCTTGAAGCGCGCCGCCGGGTCCTTGGGTGTGACGGGCACGAGCACACGCGCCGGTGTGAAGCTGTTCGCGCTCTCCTCGTCGTCGCCACGGGTGCTGATGGGCATCGCCATGCGCAACTCGTCGCACGGAACGCCCATGCGCTCGTGGTACAGACCGAGGGCGCCCGCGATGCCGGTGACGTAGACGTCGTTGACGCTGCCGCCGAGCTTCGACGCCGCCGCCTTCGCGCTCGTGAGGGGTACGGCGAAGCGCTCGAACCGAAGGGCCAGCGAACGGCGGCCGAGCAGGGGCGAGCGAGCGGGATCGGTTACCAGCAGTTGCCGCCGCATCGATCCGGCGAGCCGGACGGCATCGTCGACGCCACGGCGAGCCGACTCCGGGCTGGCCAGGACGTGGGTGGCGGATTCGAGGCCGCGCCGAACGCGGCCGAGCTGCTGGCGCACCGTGTAGGTGACTGCGTCCCCGACCGCGTGCGCCGGGGAGACGCGTTTCACCGGGTCGGCGAAGGCTGCGGCGCGCCGTTCGGCTTCGGCGTCGGCGGCGATGCGCTGCGTGGGCGAGGGCTCGGGTGCGGCCGGCGGGTCGGGCTCGAAGTCGAGCAGGCTGAGCGACAGCTTCACGCCGCCGACACCGTCCGTGATCGTGTGATGGACCTTCTGGAGGAACGCGGCCCGTCCCCCTTCCAGCCCTTCCACGATGGTGAACTCCCACAGTGGGCGCGACCGGTCGAGGGGCGTCGCCGCCACCGCTGCAGCCAGGTCGAGCAGCTGCCGCATGCCGCCGGGCGCCGGGACGGCCACGGTCCGGAGGTGGTAGTCGAGGTCGAGATTGTGGTCGGCCACCCACTCGGGCGTAGCGAGGCGGAAGGGCGGCGCGACGACACGGTCGCCGAGGCGCGGGATCGCCTCGATGGCTTGCTCGACCTTGGCGCGCACTCGGGCGGCGTCGGGCGCGCGTTCGAGAATGCTGATGTTCGTGAAGTCCGAGCGGAGGGCGGGGTCCTTCTCGACCGCCCACATGATCGCCTCGGCGTCGCTCATTCGCATCGGGATCAGGGTCTCGCGAGGCGGATGGACGCGCAAGCGCGCCGTGACGTCTACCGGGGGATCTGGGTGCGCTTGAACTCGTTCAGACGGGTCCAGTCGAGCAGTTCGAGCGCACGCTCGAGGTCGTCGGCCCGGTTGCGCTCCATGAACCGGATGAACACCGCCTCGTCGCCCTCGATGAACGTGGGGACGCCGAAGGCGTTGAAACGTTCGACCTGCTCGGTGTGCTCGGCGGCGAGCGTCTTCAGCGGCCGGCCGCTCCAGGTCTCTTCGGCGACGGCGTCGACGTCGAGGCCTGCGGAGGCCACGGCCTCGCGGACGACGTCCTCGTGGCCCAGCTTCTTGCCGTGGTCGTGGCGGGCGGCGAAGGCGGCGAGATGGAAGTCGAAGAAGCCCTCGGGGAACTGGTCACGGATGGCGATCCCGTAGAGCAGCGCGGTCACGCCCGTACCCCAATCGTCGGGCTGGCGTTCCCACACCGGCTGCTCGCCCTCCTCGGCGTGCGCCTGATCGAGCGAGAAGGGCAGGAACCGCACGTCGAGGTCAGCGCTGTTGCGTAGCGCCGTGACGACGGCCTCGTGGGCGTTGCGGGCGAAGGGGCAGCGGTAGTCGAAGCTGACGGCAATCTCGCGGGGCACGGGGAAACCTCCCGGACGGGGACAGTCCTGCCGGCTGAGGTGAGCAACCCCCAAGCTACCCCTGCGATTCCCGTGCCGATCGCGTCAGGACCCGCCTGGCGATCTGTCCGAACGCGAGGCCCAACAGCGCGCCTGCGACCGCGTCGGAAGCATGGTGCATCCGGACGTAGACGCGGCTCGCGGCGACGAGGGCGGCCAGCTCCCAGTACGCCGAACTGCCGGGAGAGTCTTCGGACAGCAGCGTCGCCGCCGTGAACGCGGACGTCGCGTGTCCGGACGGGAAAGCGCTCGTCCGCGGTCGGTGCATCCCGTAGGGGAGCGGGCCCGGGGGCGCGCTCGGCGGCCGGATGCGCCGGAACGCGAGCTTGATCGGGCCGTTGGTCAGGGCCGACTCCGCGCCGAGCACGGCGGCGAACCGCAACGCGATCGCCGGATCGCCGCGGCGCGCCGAACGCAGTGCGCTGAGCGCGATCCAGAGCAGCGCGTGGTCGGCGGCGCTCGACAACCCGTAGAAGAGCGGATCCAGGCGCGGATCGCGAGAACGTTCGACCCACCGGTCGACGGTGTCGTCGAAGGCCCGGATCCACCTGCCGAGAGCGCCGCGCCGCGGCCAGCTCTGCACCCAGCGCGGCCCACCGCGGGACGGAGCGAAAGCGATAGCCGAGCCTAACGGCCGGTCTCGGGCAGCCAGCCGCGCATGACGGCGTCGTCGATGACGCGTTGCGCCAGCTCCCACAGCGCGGCTGAGCCGTCGCCGATCGTCGAATTCACGGCGCGGACCTGGGCGGCGGTGATGCCGTGCTCGCGCCACGCCTGCCCGGAGGATGCGTGGTTGAGCAGCAGCGGCTGGAGCCGATCGAGGGCGCGGGCGAAGCGTGCGTCGGCTGTCGTCCCGTGCTCGAACTCCAGCCAGTAGCCACGCAGCTCGTCATCCTGGTCGTCCGGCAGGAGACCGAAGAGTCGGTCAGCGGCGGCGCGCTCACGCGCCGCTTTCGATTCCTGCCCATCGGTGTCGTAGACGAACGTGTCGCCGGCGTCGATCTCCACGACATCGTGGACGAGGAGCAACTTCGCGACGCGCATCGGGTCGACAGGCTCGTCGGCGGCGTCGGCGAGGACGAGCGCCATCATCGCGACGTGCCATGAGTGCTCGGCGGTGTTCTCGCGCCGTATACCGTCGGTGACGACCGTGCGTCGCAACACCTGCTTGAGCCGGTCGAACTCGACGACGAAGCGAACGCGGTCACCGAGCTGTGCTTCGCCGGCGAGCGCGGCCAGGGTGGCGCTCGGATTCGACGACGAGCTGCCGGTGCTCACGCACGAGAGGGTACAAGTGGCGCGATGAAGTTCGGACCTCGCATCGCAGTCGTCGGGACCAGCGGCGCGGGTAAGACGACGTTCTCTGCCCGGTTGGCCGTGCTGCTCGACTGCCCGCACGTCGAGCTCGACGCGTTCCAGCACGGACCCAACTGGCAGCAGGCGACCGTGGAGGAGCTGCGCGAGCGCACGGACGCCGCGACGGCGGCGGACCGGTGGGTCTGTGACGGGAATTACGAAGCGGTACGCGACCTGGTCTGGGGCCGCGCCAATCAACTCGTCTGGCTCGACTACGAGCGCCCGCTGATCATGATGCGCGTCATCCGCCGCTCGGTATGGCGCGCGATCACACGCAAGCCGATGTGGAACGAGAACCGTGAGGACTGGCGGAGCTGGGCCGACCCCGAGCATCCGATCCGGTGGGCGTGGATGAAGCATGGTGAGCGGCGCCACAAGTACCCGGAGCTGCTGCGCCGGCCCGAGTACGCGCACCTCGAGGTACTGCGCCTGCGGCACCCGCGTGAGACGCGCCGGTTGCTGACCGCTGCGAGCGCGGCGGCGTGAGCGCCGTCGTTAGCTGGCGACGAGAGGGAGGCTGGGCTCGATCACCGTGCCCGGGCCGCGCAGCTCGGCGGCCTGCACGGGGTCGCCGCCGAAGGCGGGGCAGTACGGCTTGAAGTTGCAGTAGTCG
>DATFPZ010000427.1:0-2658 GCA_035264545.1 Acidimicrobiia bacterium | reverse complement strand
GGTCAGCTACTGGCGCGTAGACGACATCAACGAGACCCTCGCGGCGGTCGTCGACGCGGGCGCGGAGACACAACAGCCGGTGAACGACGTCGGCCAAGGCAGGCTGATCGCAACGGTGCGGGATGCGGACGGCAACCCCATCGGACTGCTCCAGGATCCTCCCGGCGGGGTCGCCTGAGCGGCGCGTCCGGGCCGCGCCGTGGACCTACGTGCGGGCCCGCTGCTCGAGCACGCGCTCTCGGGTCGGGACCCGGAAGGCGATGTACGCGATGCCGATGGCGCCGAGGGCCAGCACCACGAGGCGGAGTGGCCAGGTGCCGATGAACACCACGACGCTGAGCGTCACGAACACCACGATCATCGAGATCGCAATCAGCTTGGCGCGACGGGGCATACCCAGCCCGGCTCGGTAGTCGCGCACCATTGGTCCCACGCGGGGCAGGTTGAGGACCCACCGCTCGAGTCGGGGGCTCGAGTGCGAGAAGCACCACGCCGCGATGATGAAGAACACCGTCGTGGGCAGGCCGGGCACGACGATGCCGACGGCGCCCAGCGCGACCGCGACGAGCCCGCCGGCGAGCCATCCGGCGCGGGCGACCGGTCCCCGATCGGGGAGCGCGGGCTGCTGGACGCTCACGACACGAGCTCGCTCACGTCGAGGGCGACGAGGACCAGCAGGAACACGATGACGACGCTGTTGAGCGTCATCAGCGGCACGCGCCACGCGTGGCCGCTCGCACGCCACCGGCGAATGCTGAGGAGGTTGAACGCGATCGCGACCACGCCCACCACGACGCCGACGGCGGGGCCGACGCCGCCGGCGATCCCGAGCACGGGTAGGACCCAAGGGAAAACGATGTACGTGAGCAGGCACCGCGTCCCGGAGATCACGATCGAGAGGCTGAAGAGGCGGGCGGCCTCGTTCTCGTCGCCCGCCGGGGCACGGGTGGGCGCGGTCGGAGCGGATGTGGTGACGGCGTCCGTCGGATTGCTCACGGACCCACAGATTGCCTCACCCGGGAGCGGGTTCGCGCATCAGGGGTCACGCGAGCTCGCCCCGACACACGACGTTGCCGGCGTCGTCCACGAGCTCCACTGTGACCGGACGGCCGCCGGTGTCGGCGCGGCCGGTCCACGCCCCGCGTCCGCCGGCGACCTCGAGCAGGCCAACCGGCTCCGAGCGGCCGTTCCCGTCGAGCGCCGCGAGCTGGTAGCGGCCGTCGGGGACCCAGTAGTCGACGCTGACCGCCAGCTTCGGGCGCCGGTCGCCGGTGGACACGACCCGGCCGACGGTGACGTCGCCGGCGCCGACCATGGGGGCCGAGCGCAACGCCGACGTCGTCGCGGTGGAGCCGTTTCCGCTGCCGTCGCGGGCCACGAGAGCCACGGTGAGACCTGACGCGGCGGTCAGTGCGAGCGTGGCCGCCGCGACGAGCGCCCCGACTCGATGGCGCCGGCGACGGTGGCGGGCCGGTTGCATCGCCGCGAGGACGGGCGAAGCCAACTCGGCAGCGGGCTCGGCCTCCGGTACGAGGTCGAGCAGCGCGTCGGCGACCGACGCGTACTCACCGACGAGGGCCTGGCACGACGCACACCCGTCGAGGTGGGCGACGACCTCGGCGCGTTCCGGACCGGTGAGGGCGCAGAGGGCGAGGTCGGGCGCTCGTTCGCGAATGCCGGCGCAGGTCGACGTGCTCATCGCGCCGGCTCCGCGTCTGCACGTGCGTGGCGGAGCTTGTCCATCGCGAGTCGGATTCTCGACTTGGCGGTTCCCAGTGGGATGTGCTCGTACTCGGCGACGTCCTGCGCCGTGAATCCGAGGATGCCGGCCAGCACAACGGCGCGTCGCTGCTCGTCGGGCACGTCGTCGAGGGCGCGGCGTAGCCAGTCGACGACGCTCGCCCGCATGGTCGCGTCGGCGGGATCGGTTTCGCGGGCCGGGGGCGACAGCCATTCGAGCTCGTCGGGATCCAGGAACGCCGAGCGGGGCTGTGTGCGCATGGCGTCGACGGCCAGGTTGCGTGTGATCACGATCAACCAGGTCGCCACGCTCCCTCGGCGGGGATCGAAGGTTTCCGCATGTCGCCAGGCGCGCAGGAACGCCTCCTGCGCCAGGTCTTCGGCGAGGCGCGCATCACGGGTGATCGCGACCGCGACCCCGTACACGCGGCTCTGGAACCGCGCGATGAAGGTCTCGGCGGCATCGGCATCGCCGATCGAGAAGCCGGCGAGGAGGGCCTCGTCGGTGAGTCTCCACACGTAAGGGATACGAAGAACCCCTCCGTGGAGATCACCCGGAGACATGTGTCACCGCGGTGATCCCGGGGCGGGGCTCACCGGTATTGGACACATGCACGCAACGTCGATCATCGGTGCGCTGAGCCCTCGGCAGTGGCTGTGGCTGACGGCGCGGTGCCTCGGCGCCTTGTCGCTCTTCGCCGTCGGCGCCGTGCACCTCCAGCAGTACGACGACCTCTACTCGGCGATCCCTACGATCGGGACACTGTTCGTCCTGAACTTCGTCGGTGCGACCGTCCTGAGTATCGGGCTGCTGGTGCCGTTCGAGCGGCTGTCGAGCCGGTGGGGCCCACTTGTCGTCGCGGCGCTGGCGCTGGGCGGCATCGCGCTGGCGGCGGTGTCGTACGTCTTCCTGCTCAT
>DATFPZ010000426.1:0-3175 GCA_035264545.1 Acidimicrobiia bacterium | reverse complement strand
CTGCCCGAACGCTCCCGATGACTGCCAGGGCGACGACCGGATGGCGCTGCTCGGCCAGCAGCTCCAAGCGGCCAAGTGCCCGCCGGTCGTGGCACTGGAAGAGATCGCGCCGCGGACGTACGACCGTGTCGTGGCGGCCCCGTGGGTGAAGCAATGCAAGTACAAGATCGTGTGGCACGACATGCCGCTCACCGACCGCGAGCTGGTCTTGACGACGTTGCCCGTCACGAGCCAGAAGCTCACCGTCCTCGCCGGCAACTTCCGCAGCGCGTACCGCGTCGAGCTGCGCTCCAAGCTCGGCCCCGTCGTCCTGGTCGCGAGCCACCAGGACGGCGATCCGGACCCGGGTGACCCCAAGCCGTGCAATCCGGCCGAGTGCCCGCCGGAGTGTCCCGCGGACATCACGATCTCCGATTGCCAGACGACCCAGGCGAAGGCGATCGCGTCGGCGGGCGGCGGGAGCAAGACGATCCGCGTCCTCACTGGTGACTTCAACGTGACCGCGGCGTCGGCGCGTTATCAGTCGATCGTCGCCGACGGCTGGGTCGACTCGCATCTCGCCGCCGGCAATCCCGAGTGCGATCCCGCGACCGGCGCGCAATGCACGAGCGGCCGCCAGGACATCAACACCGACGACCTCAAGAATCCGGCCAGCCGTGAGACCGAGCGCATCGATTTCCTCTTCGTGAAGGCGCCACGCAACTGCAAGGCTCGGTTCGACACGCCCAAGGACCGCGACAAGGACGGCCTCGGAACCGGGCTCTTCGCCGACCAGCCGGCGACCAACGGGCCGGGCGGGCTGGTCTACTTGTCCGACCACACCGGAGTCGGGGCAGACTTGTCCTGTCGAAAGGGCTGACACCATGAGCGCAGACCTGATCATCCGCGGCGGCACCGTGATCGACGGCTCCGGTGCGCCGGGCCGGCGGGCGGACGTCGCCGTCACCGGCGACCGGATCACCGAGATCGGCGAGGACCTCGACGGCAAGCGCACGCTCGACGCGAGTGGACACGTCGTGGCCCCCGGGTTCATCGACATCCACACCCATTACGACGCGCAGGTGTTCTGGGACCCGGCGCTCACGCCGTCGTCGTGGCACGGCGTGACCAGCGTCGTCGCCGGCAACTGCGGCTTCTCGATCGCGCCGTGCCGGCCCGATCATCGCCAGCTGATGGTCCACACGCTCGAGCACGTCGAGGACATGAGCCCGGCCACGCTCGAGGCAGGTGTGCCGTGGGACTTCGAGACGTTCCCCGAGTACCTCGACTCCGTCGAGCGTCGCGGCACGGTCATCAACTACTCCGCGTACGTCGGCCACACCGCGCTGCGGCTGTGGGTGATGGGTGACGAAGGGTACGAGCGCGAGGCCACGGACGACGAGCTGCTCAGGATGCAGGCGGTGCTCCGTGAAGCGGTCGAGGCGGGCGCGGCCGGGTTCGCATCCAGCTCTTCGGCGACGCACTCGGGCGACGGCGGACGGCCGGTGCCGTCCCGCATCGCCGACGTGCACGAGCTCGAGGTCATCATGACCGCGCTGGATCAAGCCGGGCGCGGCGTCGTCGAGCTGCTCCCGGGCGAGAAGATCAAGCACAAGGACGTCTACGCGCTCCAGCGCACGATCGGCCGGCCGTTCACGTGGACCGCCCTGCTCACGATCAAGGGCTACCCGTGGCACGAGGGGATGGCCGAGCTGAACCAGAAGGAGCGCTCGACGGGCGCGGACGTCTGGCCGCAGGTCTCGGTCCGTCCGCTCGTGTTCTCGATGAACATGGCCGAGCCGTTCACGTTCAACATGAACCCCATCTTCGCCGCCCTGATGGACAAGACGGTCGAGGAGAAGCTGGCCGCGTTCCGAGATCCCGCATGGCGCAAGAAGGCGCAGGAGGAGCTGGACGAGCCGCGGTTCTTCAAGCCGAACTGGGAGAAGCTCTCGGTGAGCGAGACGACGAAGTACCCGGAGCTGATCGGGAAGCCGGTTGCCGCGCTCGCCAGTGAGCGCGGGGTGCCGCCGCTCGACGCCGTCCTCGACCTCGCGTGCTCGGAGAATCTCGAGACACGTTTCCGCAGCATTCTGGCCAACGACGACGAGGACGCGATCGGATGGCTGCTCCAGCAGGACGGCATGCTCATCGGGCTGTCCGACGCCGGCGCGCACGTCAGCCAGCTGTGCGACGCCTGCATGGCGACCGACCTGCTCGGCCAGTGGGTGCGCGAACGCGGCGCGCTCCCGTTGGAGGCCGGCGTCCGGAAGCTCACGGGCGAGCCGGCCGACGTGTACGACCTGCGCGAGCGCGGCTACGTGCGCGAGGGCATGGCCGCCGACCTCGCCGTCTTCGATCCGGACACGGTCGGCCCGGGTCCCCTCCGCCGCGTGCGGGACTTCCCCGCCGACGGCGAGCGCCTCGTCGCCGACGCGCCCGAAGGCATGGCGTACGTGGTCGTCAACGGGACACCGATCCGCGTCGACGGCGAGCCCGTCCCCGACGCCGTCGCGTCGAAGCCGGGCCGCCTCCTGCGGGGTTGACGGCCGCCCGCGCACCGCGCCGGTGACCGAGACGCAGGCCGACGAGGCCGACGATACGAGCGCGCGCCGGCGATTCCGGCGTGCCGCTCTCATCGGCGGGCTGCTCGCGGTGCCCGTCTTCTTCTGGATGGTCAACGCCGGTCAGCTGAACCCGTTCCATGCCGAGCGCTTCGGGAACTTCTACGACATCCAGGCGCACAGCCTGCTCGACCTGCATTGGAACGTGCCTGCGAAGCAGGTGGCGTTCGAAGGCTTCCTCATCGACGGCAAGACGTACCTCTACTTCGGTCCCGTGCCCGCGCTCCTACGCCTCCCGGTCCTCGCGCTCACCGACAGCCTCGACGGTCGCCTCACGCAGGTATCGATGCTCGCCGCGTTTGCGGTGGCCATCGTCTTCGTCACCCGCCTGAGCTGGCGCATCCGTGGCCTCGTTCGCGGGGGCGCCGCGGCGTCACGGCTCGAGCTGTGGGCAGTCGGCGGATTCGTCTTCCTCGTCGGAGCGGGGTCGGTGATGCTGTTCCTCGGCAGCCGGACGTTCGTGTACCACGAGACCGAGTTGTGGGGAGCGGCCTTCGCGCTCGCCGCGTACGACGCGATCCTCGGCGTCCTTCTCGAGCCCTCGCGCCGGTGGATCATCCTCGCCGGCCTCT
>DATFPZ010000425.1:0-3958 GCA_035264545.1 Acidimicrobiia bacterium | reverse complement strand
CAGACGTCCGCGGGGACCGTGCCCGATCCAAGCGCTGGGACGGTGTCTGCCACCGCGGTGCGCTGGTCCTCGGGCGCCTTCGCCACGGCTTGGTCGAGGTCGAGTTGGGCCCGGTACCGCGTCGTGCCGGTACCCCGCACGTTCTCCCGCCCGACCTTCTTCACGTCAGCGGTGGCGCCGCGCAACGCATCGAGACCCGCGCTGGGGTTGCTCTGGCCGAATGAGGTTTCGTCACCGAAGATCGCACGCAGTGTTGCTGGTGCGAGTTTCAGCCATTTCTTCCCCGCGAACTCGGGCGTTGACTCCAGGCTGCCGCCGAGTGCATCAAGGCTGAAATAGATGACTGCGCCATTGATGAGTACACGCGACTTGCCATTGCCTGGGAATCCGAGTGCCGATGCGTCAATCGAGTACTCACCTGCGCGCTTTCCGAAGTCAAAGATGCCGTCGAAGGTTGTCCTGGTGGTACTCGTCGTGGTGCCACGGAACTTTGCGGAGTGCGCCTTCGCCAGCGCCTCGCCCGCGCTAGCGACGCGCGTTTGGTTCGAATCACCGCCGGCGCCCGCAACGTCGGCTGATGCAACCGTCAAGAGCCCGACGGCCGCTGTCAGCGCCGCAACAGCGCGACGCAAGGAAAAAGGGGGAAGGTGCAGTGCGATGCGCGGAGCCTACCGAGAGGTCGGCCGGAGTTTGCACCAGGCCGCGTCGACGGCAACCGCCGCGCACGCCACGATCGCCACGTCGGCCGGCACACGGAACCTCACGGCGCCGTAGAACAGAGCAGCAGTGATCGTGACCGTGGCGCCCAGAGCGAGCATGGGCAGGATCGGCTCCCGCCGGCGCTGGAGCACGACGAGCCCCCCGATCGCCAGCGGGATCAGCACGTACGACGCGACGAGGCCGACACGATCGGCGTTCACGCCCCTCCCGTCCAGGTCGGCCGTCTGGAATGGCCGGAACATCCCCCACATACGACCGACGCGCGCCGCGACGACGGTTGGCAGCTCCGACTTGTGATGGCGCACGTACCGGAAGGCAACGTCGCGGTTCTCCCGGTCGTTGACGGCCTCGTCGTTCGAAATGCGGTCCGGGATGCAGAGGAAGCTCCACCAGCCGATGAAGGGTCCGGAGTAGACGGCGTCGCAGCTCGAGTCGACGAGCGTCACGCCCGATCCGGTCGACAAGTAGGCGGGTGCTTCGAAACGCGCGAGGTTGAAGGCGACCCACGGCCCGACGAGCACCAGCGCGGCGAGCGCCATCACCCCGAACCGCCCGAGGCGGGAGCGCCACTCGAGGCCCGGCGCCGCGAGCGCGACCGGCAATGCAAGCACCGCGAAGAGGAGCACGCCTTCGGCTCGCGTGAGCGCGAGGAGCGCGATGCCGGCGCCGAGTGCCGCAGCGTGCCACGGAGATGGAGTGCGCCAGAACGAGTATGCGGCGAGCAACATCAGCGCGCTGATCAGCGCGAGCAGCGACTCCGAGAGCACGACCGCGTCGTTGATCCACAAGTAGGGGTAGAGGGCGGCGATGCCCGCCGCGACCAGGCCGACGCGATCCCCCGCCAGCCTCCGGCCGAGGAACCCGACGGCACCCACCGCCGCCGCGCCGACCACGCAGGCGGCGATGCGGTGGGCCAGAAATGAATCTGCGCCGAGACGGGAGACCACGCCGAGGTAGAGCGAGAACAACGGAGGGTGGTACGCGCTGGGCTCGGTGACGTGGTCGAGGCGGAACCGGAACGGCTCGATGAACCACCGCCCGTGCGCCAGATCATGGCCCTGCAGGCTGTAGTAGAGCGAGTCGCCGCCCAGCGGTTCATGGCGGAGGTGCACGAGCACGTAGACGAGCCGCACGACGAGCGCGCCCGCTACGACAACCCCGAGCGCGATCGCGAAACGGCGCACGCCCCGTCACCCCCCGGCGCGGAAAACTACCCGCTCACCGGTCTGTGCGTTCGGGCGACTCCACCTCACGACGACGCCGGGTACGGACGACCTCGACGAGCGCATCGGCGGCGATGAGCGCGACCGCGAGCCAGCCGAGGACGTGGACGCGGTCGAAGAACGTCGGCCATTCGAACACCGGCGGATACTCGTTGAGCGTCTGCTCCAGGAGCACGTAGAGGCCGGCGAGGGCCAGCGCGGCAGGAGCGCCGACCGCCAGCACGACGCGCCAGCGCGGGCGGACGAGCGCCGCCAGCACCAGCAAACCGACGAGGAGCCCGGGCAGCGGGTTGATGAGCACGGCGGCGAGGAACCCGGCGCCGATCGCGGTGGCGGCGACGACCAGGCCGCGCGGCCGCGTCCCCGCCGCCACCAGCGGCGAGCGGAACACCGGCGGCTCGTCGATGTTTCCGGCCGCCTCCGGCGGCTGCGGCTGCGGCGCCGGTGACTTCCGCCGCGACAAGAGACCGAGCGCGAGCGCGGTGCACAGGAGCATCGTGACGCCGGAGATCGCGAGCGCGATCCACACCGTGCGTTGCGGCGTCCAGGTGAGCGTGACGTCGAGCGTGCGTGTGTCCTTCGGGTCGACGAGCCAGCCGTTGGCGTACCCGTTGACGAGCTTCCCCTCCCCCAGTTCGTGACCGTCGACGGAAGCGACCCAGCCCCGGTTGTGGCTCTCGCCGAGCACGAGCCAGAACGGCTTGTCGGCCCCGGTGACGTGCAGCTTCATGTCCGTACGCCCCGAGGACGTGACCTCGACCGTCGGCGTCCTGCCGGTGGGCTCGGCGGCGGCGGGGACGGCGCCGCGGTCGCCGAGGGCGAGCGGCGCGCCGCCGGCGTCGGAGCCGAGCACGATCCCGTCGAGATCGACACCGGTGTCGAGGCCGAGCGCGGACCGCAGGACGTGCTGACCGCGCTCGAGCGTCAGCGGCGACGACGATGAGCCGCCCGTCGCCGGGTCGCACGGCTCGGCGCTCAGGGGACGGCCGGCCGACGCGTCGGCGACGGAACCGGTCACCCGGACCGGGAGGGGCGCGCTGTCGACGGTGAGGAGGTCGTCGCGGCACACGCCGGGCAGCGCATCCGCGAGCGCCGGCCGCTGCACGCCCGGGATGCCGAGCTCGGCCAATGCCACGGGCGTCACGATCGGCGTGTTCGAGTAGTACTCGCGCGTCGATACCTCACGCACGGACTCGACCGTGACGCGCACGTTCCTCGCCGTCACCGGGTCGAACGACACCGTCACCGGCGCCGTCGCATTCTCTTCCGGCTGGTCGCCGATTGCGGGGAGGTCGACCGTCCGGGTCTGTCCGTCGGCGTCGATGCGCACCCGGGTCGCAACGGAGTGACGCCCGTCGGCCACGACCTGGAGGTCGAGGTGATCGAACGTGACCGGTTGGCCCGCATCGACCTCCATCCACTGTCCGGCGGGTGTGGCGAACGGCGTGGTCCACGCGGTGGACGGGTCGCCGTCGATGGCGGACGACGCCCGGGCTTGCGGGTCGCCCGGGAGGCGGGCGGACGAGCGGGCCGTGATCCCGCCGGCGTCGGCGCCGGGGATGCCGACGAGCTGGTCGACGAGCTCATCGGGCGCGGCGGTCGAGATCCGAGCCGTTCCCGCGAGCCCGAAGTCGCGTCCGGCAGGCACGTCGAAGGCCCGCGTCAGGCTCCGCTCGTCCTCGGAGTACCGGGGCGGCACGAGGATCGTGCGCGAGCGGTTCATCGAGAAGACCAGCCGGTGCGCGAGCGAGTCGCCGCCGACATCACGCGTGAGGTCGACCGGCATGCGCGTGACCTCCTCGACGTGCACGTCCTGCGCGCCGGGCGCGTCGTCGCGAATGCGGATCTCGGCGAAGCCGACGCCGCTCACGCCGCTGTAGCTCGGTCGCTTCCCGAGGTTCGTCTCGTCGACGGTGATGTCGAACGACTTCACGGTGCGGCGAGGGAACGTGACGGTCTGGCCTGGATCGGTGCGTGACGCGTCGCCTAGGTTCGTCGTCATCTCGTGACCGTCG
>DATFPZ010000424.1:0-17800 GCA_035264545.1 Acidimicrobiia bacterium | reverse complement strand
GTGGATCGTCGAGCTCGTTGGGCGGCTGCTCGAGGGCGACACAGCCACGCTGAAGCTCCTCCGCAGCAACCCGTTCCCGGACGAGCCGCCGGTCCTCGTGCGGGCGCGCTTGTACCGCTACCGGTTCACGAGCCGCGCCGAACGGCGCGAGACGGGAGCGTGGTGGGCGCGGACAGCCGTGGCCATCTGGATCCCGCCGCTCGCGCTCGACTCGACGGGTGCACTCACGACTTCGGCAAGGGGTGCTTCGGTGGGTCGCGGACGCCGATCCGGTAAGGCGCCGCCCTAGGCTCCACTGCCAACATGTCCGAGCACGTCCACGTCCACGCGCCGCACGAGCTCACCGAGACGCACGGCGGGTCGACGTCCAGGGCCGAGCGCACGATGGAGCTCGTGGCCGCAATCCTCCTCTCGCTCGCGACGCTGGGCATCGCATGGAGCGGGTACCAGGCCGCGCGTTGGAACGGGAGGCAGGCACAGGAGTACGCCCAAGCGAACGCGTCCCGCTCGCTCGCGAACCGCGCCGATACGGATGGGGACCAGGAACGAACTCAAGACCTCTTGGTATTCAACCAATGGCTCCAGTTCACGTCGGCCAACGAGCAAGCTCTGGCCGATGCCTACGAGCAGCGCTTCCGGCCCGGGTTCCGCTCCTCGTTCGAGGCGTGGCTCGCGCAGGACCCGCTGAGCAATCCCGCCGCTGCGAAGAGCCCGTTTCAGGTGCCCGAGTACCACGTGGCCGCGCTCGAGAAGTCCGACCGGCTCGAACGCCAGGCGGCAGAACACTTCGATGACGCCAGGCAGGCGACGGAACGAACGGACAAGTACGTGCTGACGTCCGTGTTCTTCGCCTCTGTGCTCTTCTTCGCCGGGATCTCGATGCGATTCGTCTGGCAGCGCATGCGCGTCGTCGTGCTCGTGCTCGCAACCGTCAGCCTCGTGTACGGCGTGATCCAGGTCGCGACCCTTCCGATCCTGTAGCGCCGGTACTCTTCAGCCGTGACGGACTGGAACTTCGCCGCGGTGTGGCGCGGCATCGCGGCGGCAACGCCGGACCGGGAGGCCGTCGTCTGCGGCGAGCGGCGGTTCACGTTCGGCCAGCTCGACGACCGAGCCCGGCGTCTCGCGTGGCACCTCGGGCAAGAAGCCGAGCTCGAGCGCGGCGACAGGGTCGCGATCGACTTGCTGAACTCCCCCGAGTACCTCGAGACGTTCTTCGCCGCGCTGAAGCTCGGCTGCGTGCCCGTGAACGTCAACTACCGCTACCTCGCCGACGAGGTGCACTACGTCGTCGACAACGCCGACGCCAAGGCCGTGGTGCACGGCCCGCAGTTCTCCGACACCGTGAAGAAGGCGCTGAAGCGCATCCAGAAGCCGTGGCGGCCGTTCACGTTGGAGACGGGCGAGCGATACGAGGCGGCGCTCGCGACCGCGCCCCCGGCGGCGGAGTGGGAGCCCGCGCATCGGCCGTCGGGTGACGACCTGATCTTCCTGTACACGGGCGGGACCACCGGCATGCCGAAGGGCGTGATGTGGCGCAACGACGACCTGTACGTCTCGCTGTGGCGGATGGGCCGACCAGGGACCGACCCGCCCGACCCGATCGTGGCCGTGCGCGACGGCAAGCGCGCGGGCACTTGCCTGCCGGCGTGTCCACTGATGCACGGAACCGGACTGTTCATCGCGTTGTCCACCCTGAGCGGTGGTGGCTCTGTGGCGCTCATCGACGTGCCGGGGCTCGACCCGGCCCGTGTGTGGAGCGAGGTCGAGCGCAACGCGGTCGAGGTGCTCACGATCGTCGGCGACGTCTTCGCCCGTCCGCTGCTCACGGCCCTCGACGCCGAGCCGAACCGCTGGGACCTGTCGTCGCTGCGCGCGATCACCAGCTCCGGCGTCACGTGGAGCCCCGAGACGAAGGCCGGCCTGCTGCGCCACGTCCCACAGGTCACGCTCCTCGACTCGCTCGGCGCGTCCGAAGGCATGGCGAGCCGCCAGGCCGCCACCGTCGACGACGCCGAGATCAAGCCGGCCCGTTTCGCGGTGAACGACCGGGTCAAGGTGTTCCGCGAGGGCTCCGGTGGGGAGGTCACGGCCGGGAGCGACGAGATCGGGCTGCTCGCCGTCGGCGGCCGCATACCGGTCGGGTACTGGCGCGACCCCGACAAGACGGCGCAGACGTTCCGGGTCATCGACGGACGGCGATACGCCCTCGCCGGCGACTACGCCCAGGTCGACGCAGACGGGACGATCCGGCTTCTCGGGCGGGGCTCGGCGTGCATCAACACGGGTGGCGAGAAGGTGTACCCGGAGGAAGTCGAGCTCGCGCTGCGGAAGCACCCGAGCGTGTTCGACTGCGTGGCCGTCGGCGCTCCCGACGATCGCTTCGGCGAGATCGTCGTCGCGCTCGTGCAGGTGACCGAAGGCCACTACCTCGACGAGGCCGAGCTCGACGCGTGGTGCCGCAGCAGGCTCGCCGGCTTCAAGAAGCCGCGGCGTTTCCTGTTCGTCGACTCGCTCGAGCGCAACGCCGCCGGCAAAGCGAACTACGGGGTTTTGCGTAAATTGGCGGCGGAAAGGCTCGGATCGTAAGGTTCCCCCGATTTGGGAAATACCAGGCAGGGACGAAAGGAACCCTTCCATGCGAAAGCTCGGAATTCTCGTCGCGCTCACAACCGCTGCTGCAGTCATCGGTATCGGCCCCGCCGGGGCAGGGGCGCAGGCCCAGAGTCCACAGACGTTCTGCGACGCCGCCCTGAAGGTCGACAAGGCGTTCAGCGCGATCGGCGACAGGGGCCCGACCAAGAAGCAGGCGCAGGCGCTCGACAAAGCGCTGAGCGGCGCCGAGAGCACCGCGCCGCCTGAGGTCGCGGCGGACGTGCAGTCGATCGCGGGGATCATCCGGAGTGCGGCGCAGGGCAACCAGGACCCCACGGAGAACCCGACGTTCGATCAGAACCTCGCTGCCATCGACCAGTACCGCTACAACTCGTGCGGTTACGAGCAGCTGCAGGCGACCGGCATCGAGTACGAGTTCCAGGGGCTCCCGAAGACGGTCCCGGCCGGCAAGGTGGCGATCCAGTTCACCGACAACGGCACCGAGCTCCACGAGCTCGAGGTCCTGCGGATCAAGGGCAAGGACTCGGCGAAGAAGCTCGCCGGGCTCAGCGAGAGCCAACTGGGCAAGAAGGCTGAAGACGTCGGGAGCACGTTCGCGATGCAAGGCCAGACGAGCTACGCGTTCGCCGACATGAGCAAGCCGGGACGGTACGCCGTGCTCTGCCACCTACCCGTCGGGTCGACGAGCCCGCAGGCGGCCGAGGAAGCAGGCAAGAAGCACGCCAAGTCACACGCCCAGGAGGGCATGTACGCAGAGATCACCGTCGAGAAGGGGTCGACCGCCAGCTCGACGGCGACGTAACCGGCGTCAGCGGAGGCCGGCGACCGCTTCGTCGATCGCGTCGGCGAAGCGCCGCCCGCCGGCCGAATAGCCCGATCGTGACGTCGCGAAGTGCGCCCCGTCGGACGCGCGCACCCGGATCCGCCCGTTGACGCAGCCTTGCATCCACCCTTCGTCTGCGAGGCACGGGAGCGTGTCGGTGTATGCGCCGTCGGCCAGCACCGCTTCGCCGGCGTCGACGAAGCGCGGCTCCGACGAGTAGAGACCGAGGGCGGCGGGAGCGCGATCGCGGAACGGCGGCGGGCCGACCCACAGGATCGGCGCATCCACGAGCTGCTTCAGTCGAGCCATGTCGGCCTCGTACTTCGCACGGACCTCATCAGGCGTCTCGTAGCCCTGCATGCACGGCGTCACGTCGTTGCCGACGAACTCGACCACCATCACGCTCGGCTGCTCCACGGATGCGGCGCGCGCCATGTTGTCGACCCAGTCGCACAGCGCCGTCCCGCCAAAGGCACGGATCTGGTCGGTGCTCCGCAGGTAGGGCGAAGCCTGCTCGATGAGGCTGTCGCCGTAGATGAGCACCGGGCCGCGTGACCGGGACGCCGTCGACCGCGGAGTCGGCGTCGACGACGAGGACGCCAGCCAAGCGGTTGCGGCCAGCGCGCCGACGAGCGCCAGGACGACCAGGCCCCGCTTCATCGGGGACACGCTAACGGCCCCGGGGGGACGGCCCGGCCGCGGGAGCGACCTCGATACCAACTGTTTCCTGCCCGTTCCTGCCCGTGTTGGGCAACCTGAGGCTACTCCGTCCTCTGGAAGCTCCGGACGGCGAGGGCGAGCATCGCGATGCCGAGCGTGAGGACGATCAGGACCTCGGTCCAGATCGGGACGACCCACCCGTTGATCGTCAACGGGGCGGCGTCGCTCTCGCCCAGCATCACCCGGCGGATCGGATCGATCCCGTACGTGGCGGGATTCAAGCGGGTCACGACGGCCAGCCAGGTTGCCAGCCCCGCCAGCGGGAAGATCGCGCCCGACAGGAACAGCATCGGGTTCACGACCAGCCCCATCACCATCTGGAAGCTCTCCATCCGCTGCATGCGGCTGGCGATGACGATGCCGAACGCCGTCAAGGCGAACGCGAGCAGCATGAGCAGCGGGATCACCTCGATGATCTGGAGCGCGTCGAGGTGGACGCCGACGATCGGCGCTGCGATCAGGAGGATCAGGCCCTGACCGGCCGCCACCGTCCCGCTGCCGGCGGCTTTGCCGAGCACGAGACCGGCGCGGCTGACCGGTGCGACGAGCATCTCGCGCAGGAAACCGAACTCGCGGTCCCAGACGATCGAGATCGCCGAGAAGAGGCTGCTGAACAGGACCGACATCGCCATGACGCCCGGGAGGATGAACTGCTGGTAGTCGACGCCGCCGGCGCTGGTCTGCCCGACGAGCGGCTTGATCCCCGCGCCGAGCACGAACAGGAACAAGATCGGCTGCGCCAGGCCGGACACGATCCGGGCCGGCGTGCGGCGGAAGCGGATGATCTCGCGCTTCCACACCATCCCGATGGTGCGCAGGTTCCTGACGAGCGCGCCCTCGGGCGTCGGCGGTCCGGCCTGGCTGACGTCGGTGACGGGTCGCGGCTCCGCAGTCGTCGCCATCAGCCCCGCCGGAAGCCCCGCACCATCGGGTTCGCCTTGAGCTGATCGACGCCGCCGGCCTCGGCGTCGCGCATGTCGCGCCCGGTGTACTGGATGAACACGTCGTCGAGGCTGGGACGCCGCACGTTCACGTTGCGGACCCCTACGGTCAGATGCTCGAACATACGCGGCACGAAGGACTCACCGTCGGGCACACGCAATCGCAGCCCCTCCCCTTCGTCGAGCACCTCGCCCTCCACGGCGAGCCCACGCGCGATGTCGTCGCGGGCGGTGGGATCGTCGGCGGTTTCGATCGTCACGCTGTCGACGCCGACCGATGCCTTCAGCGCGTCGGGTGAGTCGATGGCGACGATGCGGCCACGGTCGATGATCGCGATGCGGTCGCAGCGCTCGGCTTCGTCCATGTAATGGGTCGTGAGGAACATCGTGGTGCTCTCGCGAACGCGCAGTTCGTCGACGTAGTCCCAGATGTGCACGCGAGTCTGGGGATCGAGCCCGATCGTCGGCTCGTCGAGGAACAGGACCCGCGGCGTGTGGAGCAGACCCCGAGCGATCTCGAGGCGCCGCTTCATGCCACCGGAGTAGAAGCGGGTCTGCTGACTCGCCCAGTCGGTGAGCCCGACCATCTCGAGCAGCGGGTCCATGCGCCGCTTGATCTCCGAACCGTGCAGCCCGTACAGGACGGCGTGGAAGCGCAGGTTCTCCTCACCTGTGAGGTAGTCGTCCAGGGTCACTTCCTGAAAGACGAGCCCGATGTTCGAACGGACCTCGTTACGGGCGCGCAGGACGTCGTGACCGGCGACCCGGGCGAACCCGTCGGTGGGGTGGAGCAGCGTGCACAGCACCGAGATCGTGGTGGTCTTGCCGGCGCCGTTGGGTCCGAGGAAGCCGAACAGCTCACCCGGTTCGACCGAGAACGAGATGCCATCGACGGCGGTGAAGTCACCGAACCGCTTGACGAGGCCGTCGACCTCGACGGCCCCGTTCGCCCCGTTCGTCGCGACCACGACGGGTCAGGCTACCGGCCGCCTGATGGACTCTTGTCCATCGAACCCGTGCACGAGCAGGCTCGCCCGGCCGGTGCGCGTGTCCAGACCTACGTGTGGGTCGAGCACTTCGCACGCGCCCGGGAACCCTCGGTGGGATCATCCGCACGGCGGCGTGCACCGGGTCGTACCAGGGTCGAGGTTCGCGGCCGGTGGCCGCGGCTCGTCGCCCGCTCCCCTCCGACGTCGGCACTTGCCGCTGCGACCCTCGAGCCAACAAGCGAGCGACCGACCGACGCGCCATACCTGTCCATCGCTAGGACAAATGCCTATATCATCCGATCCGGTCATAGAAGGTGGGAAAGGCCGCGCCCGCACGGGGACGGATTCCTCCCAGCGAAGCCAATTTGTCGAGTAATCGGGACTTTCGACCCTGCCCCCGATGCGAGTGACGTGTCATCGTCACCCTTCGTGAGGCACTACGCACCGACCGGCTCGCAGATCTCCGCCCTGAGCCGGGTTGGTGCGTGGCGCAAGCCGGGGCACCGGCGCCTCCTCCAGAGGGATGTGCAACACGGAGAGGTGGAGAAGTCGCTTCTCGGCGGTGAGCTGGTGGCCCACTCGCTCAACTCGTCGGGTCAGGACCGGGGCGACTTCGGCTAGCAGCCGCCTGCTGGAAAACCCCTTCCCCGATCGCGATCCCCGTGGAGTGACGGCGCCGGTCCTCGGCGCCTCACCTCGCGGTCCCCAGGCACACTCTTTCGCTCAGCCACTCCTCGACGAGCGTCCCGGCCCGCCGCGGGTGCGAAACTTGAGTTCCTCGAGGGAGTGAGCCGTGCTGGCAGCGTTCTCTGTGACCCCGCTTGGCGGGGGCGAATCGGTCGGCGAGCTGGTCGCGGACGCGGTGCGGATCGTTCGCGAGAGCGGGCTCCCGAACGAGACGAACGCGATGTTCACGAACGTCGAGGGTGAATGGGACGAGGTGATGGCGGTCATCCATCGCTGCGTCGAGGCCGTGGCGGCGCGGGCACCGAGAGTGAGCGTCGTGATCAAGATCGACCATCGCCCGGGTGCCGGCGACGCCTTGCACACCAAAGTGGAGTCGATCGAGCGGGAGTTGAAGGTGCAGCACGACGCCGGGCGGGAGAAGGAGCCGAACCCATGACACCGCCCGACGTGGACCACATCGACCCGGTCGACGGCAAGCGCCGGGTCGACGCCGGCGCGCTGCTGCTCGACGTGCGCAACCCGGACGAGTGGCAGGCGGGTCACGCCGAGGGAGCGGCGTGGATCCCGATGGGCGAGCTCGCCGAGCGCCAGGATGAGCTTCCGACCGACCGCGACATCGTGGTGATCTGCAAGACGGGCGGCCGGTCGGCCCAGGTCGCGCAGGCGCTCGTCGCCGCCGGTTACGAAGCCGTCAACGTGGCCGGTGGGAGCGAGGCGTGGCAGGCCGCCGGCATGCCGATCGTGACCGACGACGGGCAGCCCGGCACCGTCGCCTGAGGACGGAGATGCCGCGCTACGTCGGCCAGCGGATCCCGCAGATCGCGGTGGGTGGCGAGCTCGCCGACGACGTGCTCGTGGACGTCCGCGATCCGGGTGAGTTCGCCGCCGGGCACGCCCCCGACGCGTGGTCGATCCCGATGGACCAGCTCGAATCGCAGCGGTTCACCTTGCCCATGAACCGCCGGCTCGTCGCGATCTCGCGCACCGGCGAGCGCAGCGCCGACGCCACCATCGAGCTGCGCGAGATGGGGTTCCAGGCCGTGAACTTCGAGGGCGGGCTCGAAGCGTGGACGGCCGCGGGCGGGGCCATCGTCACCGACGACGGCCGGCCCGGACGCCTGGCCTGATCCGTGCGGCGGGCCGCGCTCGTGCTCGCACTCGTCGTCGCGGTCGGGTGCTCCGGCGGGGGTGGCGGGGGCAAGGGCAAGCCGGTCAACGGGCCCGAGGACATCCCCGTCCCGAGCGACGCGGCGCAGGCAGCGGCTTCGCTGGCGCGGGTCGAGCGCGCCCTCCGTGCGCCGAAGACCCGGCCCACGGAGATCAACCGACTCGGCCGGGAGCAACAGAACGCGTATCGCGCGCTCAGCGTTCATCCCCGCTGGCTCGAGGACGTCGTCGCTCGACTGCCCGCCGACGTGCAGCCGATCGTGACTGCGAACGAGCGCGCCGGGCGCGACCTGCAGGCGCTCGGGGGAAAGGGACCGCGGCCACGACAGCTTCCCGACTGGCACATCGTGTCGCCGCTTCCCGTCGAGGTGCTCCGCGCCTACTACGGCGAGGCCGAGGCGGCGTCGGGCATCCCGTGGGCGTACCTCGCGTCGATCCATCTCGTCGAGACCCGCCTGGGTCGCATCCGGGGTACGAGCAGCGCCGGTGCACAGGGACCGATGCAGTTCATCCCGGAGACGTGGGCGCGCTACGGCCAGGGCGACATCAACGACAACTACGACGCCATCCTCGCCGCCGCGCGGCTGCTACAGGCCAATGGCGGACCGGGCGACATGGGCCGGGCGTTGCTCCGCTACAACAACAGCAATCGCTACGTGGATGCCGTCGAGTCGTACGCGCAGCTCATGTTGTCCGACGAGCGCGCGTTCCTCGGCTACTACCAGTGGCAGGTGTACTCCGCGACGACTGACGGCACCTTCGTGCTTCCCGAGGGTTATCCGGACAAGCCCGCGCGCAAGGTCAGTCGCCCGCCCGGCTGACCGGCTTCCAAACCGTCTCGCCGCGGAGCGCGACGTGCCGGCCGCCCTGCTCGAGCGGCACCTTCCACGCGCGCAGCACGGCCGTCTTTCCGGCCTCGAGCACGCGGCGCGGCGGACGGTCGCGTTCGTACAGACCGCGGAACTCCAGCCACGAGTACGTCTGTGTGGCTGTGGCGGGCGCCCAGTCGGGCGGCGCGGTCGGGTCCACGACCGCGGCCGCGACCGTGAGGTCCTGGCCCTGGGCGCGGGCGTCGTCGGCCCACGTAGGACTGCGCCGGTTGACCTCGGCGCCATCCCGGCCGACGCGAAGGAACGGCTCGCCGTCCCGGCCCGTGACGACCACCGGCTCGGCGCCTCGGTTCACGAGGAACAACGCCGGCACGCGGCCGGGCGCGAGCTGCACCTCGACGTCACGGAACGGCCGGGTGGAGCCGCGCAGGCGCGTCGTCACCGCGCCCCGCACGGGCTCGTACACGACGCGGCCGCGCACGTCGACGGCCTGACCGCCGTAGTCGAACGGGACGGACCAGCGCGCCAGGGTCGTCATCCGGCCGGCGCGGGACACGTCGGGCGGGACGCTCTGCGGGGCGGGATGCAGGCGGTGCTCGAACCAACCCCACGCCGGTTCGGCCGCGACCTGCTCCCAGCGGGGTGGCGTCCCGGGTTGGGCGTCGGCGGGGATGGACGCATCGCCGTTGGGGCTGTTGGTCAGGTACCACCACGGCGACGCCCGGTTGGCGAAGACCCCCTCCGGCCCGATGCGCAGGAAGGGCTGGCCATCCCCGTCGAGCACGGAGAGGGTGCTCGGCGTCGGGTTCGCGACGACCATCTGGGCGGTGACGCTCTGGGCGAGCTGGATGGTGACGCCGGGGAGCGCGGGCTCGACCGTGTCGAGGACGGGGCGGACGGACGGGTCGCTGCTGTGCGCGGCGGCCGGGATGGCCGGGACCGCGAGCGCGGCGGCGCCGAGGACTATCGCCAGGGCCCCGGCGATGGCGAGGGGCCCGGCGGCCGCTGCCAGCCGGTGGGGGGTCCTCCAGCGAGGGCTAGCGGCCGCCGGAGCCACCGAGCACCGGATCGGAGGTCACCCGGCGAGCGTCATCTGATGGCCGACGGACGGCACCATCTGGTTCCCGACCTTCTCGTTCAGGAACAGCAGGTAGGGGCCGGGAGGCGCAACCTCGGGTCGCGGCGGCGCCTTGACCCACACGGCGCCGTTGCCGCGCCGCACCACCGGCAGCTTCACGGCCCGCTGGTCGCCGTCGACGAGGTGCGTGATCGCGGAGTTGCGCATGAGCACGACGCTGTCGAGCGACGCGGCGTCGGGCGTCGCGATCCGGATCGTCGAGCCGTAGCCGAGGGTGTCCGGTGCCGCATCGATCGTCGGCCGGTGGCCGGCGAACAGGTACGGCGGCTCGTAGATCTCGAACGTCGGGTCGCGGTCGGGGTTGGGGTTGGCGCCGGGCACGGCGATGTTCGACAGGTACGCGGTCGAGATCGGCGCGTGCCCGCCGACGAGGACGCGCCCGTCGGGCAGCAGCATCCCGGTGTTGTGGTACGTGCGCGGCCGGGTGGCGGTTGCCACCGGCGACCACGTCTTCGTCGCCGGGTCGTACAGCTCGGCTTGCTTGACCGGGCGGCCCAGGCTCGGCGCCTGCACCTCGTCGATGTCGGCGCCCGAGAACGCCATCACCTCGCCGTTCGGGAGCAGCACGCCGCTCGGGTACCACCGGGCGGTGTGCAGTGGTCCCGTCGACTCGCTCGACAGCGTCTCGCTCCCCGTCGCCCCGATGGTGACGGTGTCGATGCGGCTCTGGTTCGTGCCGAGCGGGGTGCCCGGCGACGGCGCCACCGCGCTCGGGGTGCCGCCGGCGGTGAGGAACGACGCCTTGTTGTAGTTGCCGCTCTCGTCGGGCTCGAGCGGGAGCATCATGGAGAACGTCGATCCCCGGAACCCGAAGCCGGCGTCGGGGTCGCCTGCGCTCAGCCCGGGGATGCCGAGGTCGGTCCAACGGTTGCCGGCGGGATCGAAGGTGGCGGCGAGGTTCCAGAACGCCTCGTCGTACGCCTGGCCGAACGGGTTGAACGACTGGCCGGCGACGTCGTAGTAGACGTGCCCGTTGGGCAGCAGGTGCAGCCGCGGGAACAGCGGCAACGACCGGTTGGCGCTCTCGGGCAGGACGGACCACTGACCGGTCGCGGGGTCGTAGAGCTCGAGCTGCTTCACGTTCGTGCCCGAGTCGAACGGGCGGTCCGGGTACAGCGGCTTCAGCAGCTTGCTCACGCCGCTGGCGACGAGGATCTTGCCGTCGGGCAGGGTGACGAGCGACGGGTACCAGCGCCCGTACTGCATCGAGCCCGACTGCGCCCACTGGTTGGTCGCCGGGTCGTAGATGCGCGCGTTGCGCAGGCCCTCGAGCTCGACGACACCGAAGTCGGTGCCGGGGATCGCCGGGTCGCGGTAGTAGTCGGTGCCGCCAACGGCCATGATGCGCCCGTCGGCGAGCTGCACCTGATCGGCGCAGAACAGGTCCCCGTCGTTCGCGGTGGTGTCGCCGGTCCCGCCCGGCAGCGGCAGTGGCACGGACGGGATCGGAAGCGGATTCGACTCGTTCCCATCGGGGTTGGCGCCGGCATCAGCGGGGTCGGGTGTGCCGAACACTGGTTGCGGTCCGGACAGGTCGATGGTGCGGCTGCGGTCGTTGCGCGCTTGCTCGGCGAACTCCAGCACGATGCTCAGCTCGATGTTCTCGGTGCCCTCGAGCGCGTCCCAGTACAGGACCTTGCCGTTCTTGAGCGCGACGACGGTGGCGCCGGCGGGCTTGCACAGCTGCCGGCCGTCGGCGTCGGTGTGGCACGCCTCGGGCCCTTCGCCGGGGCGCGTGTCCTCGAACGGTGGGAGGAACCGCCCGACTCGAGCCGGACCGGGCGAGCTCTGCGCGCCGGCGCCCGTCAAGGAGAACGAGCCGCCGACGACGGCGACGACGACGGCGAGCGCGGTGGCGCTCAGGCGACGACCCACGTACCCCCCTTGGGACCGATGCTCCCCTATTGGGCCCCGGCTGCCCGAAAGTCTTACATGTCCGGGATGGCCGTGTCTTGGTCGTCTGGGTGGGTTGGGCGCGGACCTTCCGCCTCTGGGCCGCCGTCGGTCGGAGCTCCGTCCTTATCAGCGGCGCCTTGCAGACGGCAGCCCGAGGGATCGCCTCCTCCTTCGCTTGACAGAGGCGTCGTCGGCGACCCTCGGGCCGCCGCATTGGTCGCGCTCGCCGACGGCCGGACCGTGGCCACTCTCGACACCTCGCTTCGGGAAGTGAGCCAGGCCCCGGCGATCACGAGTACGGCGCCGAGCATCGAGACGGCGGCGACGTGCTCGTCACGGACGAGCACCCCGAGCACGATCGCTACCAGCGGCGTGAAGTAGATGGCGACCGCGCCACGCGACGCGCCCGCCCGGCCGAGCAGCAACGCGAACGCGACGTAAGCCCACCCGGTCCCGAGCAGTCCGAGCGGCAGCATGGCAGCGACGGGGCGAGCTGCGAGCTCGGATCCGGGGATCCCGGCGACGCCTGCGGGGACGACGAGCACCAGCGCGACAACGAGCGCGCGCATCAGCACGGGGAGCGCGCCGTAGCGCTGCTGGAGCGGCACAGCCACGTTGGCGCCGACGCCGTAGCAGAACACTGCGAGGAGCACGAGCGCCACACCGAGCGCGGTGGTGCCGTCGGTGCGCACCTCGGGCCACGCGATCAGCACCACCCCGGCGAAACCGACGAGGAGCCCGGCGATCTGCACACGCCCGGGTAGGGAACGGACGAGGACGACCGCGACGAACGCGGACGTGAGCGGTACGGCCCCGTTGAGCATGCCGGCGAGGGACGAGTCGATCCATTGCTGGGCGACGGGGAACAGTGTCAGCGGCACGGCCATCCACACGATTGCGAGGAGCACGACGCGCGGCCAGTCGGCGAGGGCGATCCTCGTGCGCCGGGCGCGGGCCACGAGCGCGAGGGCGAGGGCGCCGAGCGCGACGCGGCAGAGGGTGACGACCGTCGGCCGCAACGCCTCCAGCCCGACTTCGATCCACAGGAACGACGAGCCCCAGATCGACGCGCACGCCGCGAGCAAACCCCATTCGACGGGGCCGAAAGCCTCGGGGCGGCTCCCCGGCGCGGTCTGAAGGAGCTGCGAGCGGCCGATGACCGCAGTATTGCCCGAGGCCAAGCGCCTCGGAGGGTGGTTTCCGCCCATTTGGCGCGTCGCGACGTGGGTGTGGGCCAGACTCGTGGAATGCAGGCGGCGGCGATCCTCGTGCTGTCCTTCGCGGTGGGGGCCATCCCCTTCTCGTACTTCGCGGCTCGGCGGGCACGCGGCGTCGACCTCCGCCGCGTCGGGACGGGCACCGTCTCCGGCACCTCCCTGTACCGGGTCGCCGGGTTCGGGCCGATGGCGGCGGCGGGCATCCTCGACGTCGCCAAGGGCGCGGCAGGGCCGGCGCTGGCGATGGCGGCGGGTCACCCGGCGCTGGCTGCAGTGGCCGGCGGCGTCGCGGTGGTCGGCCACAACTGGTCGCCGTTCCTGCGGGGCGCCGGTGGGCGTGGCATCTCCCCCGCCTTGGGCGCACTTCTCGTGGTCGCATGGCCGGGCACCGTGATGCTGCTCGTGGGCATGATCCTCGGGAAGGCGCTCGGCGAGACCGCGGTTGGCGCGCTCGTGGCCGAAGTCGCGCTGACGCCGGTGCTGGCGATCACGCACGGGGCGGTCGGCGCGCTCGCCGGCATCTCCATCGCGATCCCGATGCTCGTGAAGCGCATCGTCGGCAACGGTCCCGCCAAGCCGCCTCGGGGCCAGACGTACCGCAATCGCATCCTGTTCGACCGTGACGACCGCGTAGCCTCCCAAACGCCGTGAGCGTCGGGACGCTCGTCCGCCGCCAGAGCTACCGCGACCTGCTGGTCGGGCAGGCCGTCTCCGCGCTCGGCGACTGGATGGGCACGGTCGCGTTCATGGCGCTGACCCTCGCGATCACCGGGTCGCCCGCCGCCGTGGGCGGGATCCTCGCGTTGCGCCTCATCCCGGCCGCGGTCGGCGGTCCGCTCGCGGCGCGTGCAGCCAGCCGGTGGGACCGCCGTCGCACGATGCTCACGATGGACGCGGCCCGCGCCGGGATGATCGCGCTCGTCCCGCTCGTGCGCGGCTTGTGGTGGATCTACCTGTGGGCGTTCCTGGTCGAGGTGGCGAGCCTCGTATTCCTCCCGGCGCGTGACGCGTCGATCCCCGACGTCGTCGATGGTGACGACCTGCCCCTCGCCAACGGCCTGATCCTGGGGTCGTCGTACGGAAGCATCCCGTTGGGCGCGGCCGCGTTCGCCGCCGTCGCCGCGCTCCCCGGCAGCGACCTCGGCGGTCGGACGCACGCGCTCGTGTTCTGGATCGACGCCCTGACATTCCTGGTGTCGTTCGCGTGCATCGCCCGCGCTACTGAGCTTGCCGGCGCGGCGGCAGCGGACCGTCCCGCCGAGAACGCCGGCTTCCGTAGCGCGTTCCGGATCCCACTGGTGCGGGCCGTGATGCCGGCGGCAGCGGCGGTCGCGCTGGGGCTGGGGGCGCTGTTCTCGACCGGCATCGTCTTCGTACGCGAGGTCCTGGACGCCAGCGACGCCGAGTTCGGCTGGCTCATCGCCTTGTTCGGCGCCGGCGCGGTGATCGGCATCGCCGCGCTCCAGCGCGCCTCGGGCGGCGACGCCATCCAGCGCACCGCGCTCGGCACGCTCGTCATCGGGCTCGTGGTCGCGGTGTTCAGCCTCTCGCCCGGCCTGTGGGCGGCGTACCTCGGTGCGGTCGGCTTCGGCGCCGCCGCCGCGTTCACGCTGGCCGCGGGGATGGGCGCGCTCCAGTCGCAGCTCGACGGACACGACCGCTTCCTCGCGTTCGCCGCCTTCCACGTCGTGATTCGCGTTGCGCTCAGCCTGGCGGCCGTCGGCGCGGGGCTCGCCGCGGCCCTGCTCGGCGCCGTGACGTGGCCGCTGATCGGCCGGTTGGAGCCGTCGCGGGTCGTGCTCTTGTGCTCGGGACTGATGGTCGTGGCGAGCGCGGCGGCCGTGCGCGATCGGCGGCGCGCGCAATGACCGTCGCGATCGTCACCGACAGCGCCGCCGCCCTGCCCTCCGAGCTCGTTGCGCGGCGCGGCATCACCGTCGTTCCCATGTGGCTCACGATCGGCGGTGAGTCAGAACGCGAAGGCGAACGCCCGTTGAGCGAGCTCCTGGGTGACGAGCGCGTCTCCACGTCGGGCCCTGCACCGGGTGAGTTCCAGGAGGCCATCGAGTCGCGCCTCGGCGACGACGGTGTCCTCGTCCTCACGATCGCCGCCAGCATGAGCGGCACACACGAGGCGGCGACCATCGCCGCCGGTCAGCTCGGTGAGCGTGTGCGCGTGGTCGACACCGCCACCGCAGCCGGCGCCGAGGCGCTCGTCGTGCTGGCGGCTGCGGGGGCCGCCGAACGGGGCGCATCGCTCGAAGAGGTGGAGGCGGAGGCCAAGGACGTCGTCGAACGCGTGCAGCTCGTCGCCTCCGTCCCGAACCTCGACCATCTTGTGCGCAGCGGACGGGTTCCGGGCATCGCCGGCTGGGCCGGGCGGCGGCTCCGCATCAATCCGCTGTTCGAGTTCCGCGGCGGAAGGGTCCGGCGCCTGCGGCCGGCGCTGAGCGCCGACGCCGCCACCGACCGCATGGTCGGCCGGCTCCTGCGCTCACGCGAGCCGAACACCCGACTGCACGTGGCCGCGCTGCATGCGCTGGCACCGGGCGCCGCCGAAGGTCTGCTCGAGCGAGTCGAGTCCGAGGTCACACCGGCGACGAAATTCGCCGGCGAGTTCGGTTCCGTGATGGTCGTGCACACCGGCCCCGGCCTCTACGGACTCGCCTGGTGGTGGGAGCCGGACGGCCGGGACTACTGACGGCCGATGCCTTCAGAGAGCCCGCTGAGCGGGCTTCAGGAACGCATCGAGGGGGCGAGCGCCCAGTCGACGGCGTCGCGGATGGCGGCGACGGACTGTGGAGCGAAGGCGTGGCCCATGGCGGGCACGATCTGGAGGCGGCGCGGCTCGCCGGCGACCTCGTAGAGCTCGGCGGCGTCGGACGCGGGCACGAACCGGTCCGTAGCGCCGTGCAGGAACGCCACCGGCGCATGCACCTTCGGGACCAGCCCGATCGGCGGCTCGGGGTTCGTCCAACGCGGGGCGACCTGCACGCCCATCCAGCGGGACGCCACCGCCCGGCCCACCCGGGTGCGCGTGAGCCCGGCGGCGAGCACGCCCTGCACGTTGCGGGGGAGGCGCCACTGCGCCGGGCAGCTCACCGACACGACCCCGGCGAGCCCGTCGGCGTGCGCGGCGTACCGCAAGGCGGCGATCGCGCCCATCGACGCGCCGACGAGCACCACGCGGTCGTTGCGCTCCCGGGCGGCTTCGACGGCCGCCGCCACGTCGTGACGCTCGAGGTCGCCGAGTGTCGAGTGGCCTTCCGACGTGCCGTGGCCGCGCGCGTCGTAGCACACGACGTCGACACCGTCGGCGTGCAGCGCTTCCGCCACGTCACACACGGCGGGGTCGTTCGCCGACGCGGTGAATCCGTGCACGAGGACGACGGCCGCGCGCGGCGCGTCGGTGCGCACCCAGTGTCGCCCGGTGAGGACGACGTCGTCGGTTGTGGTGAACAGCGGTGTCGGCACGGCTCCGCCCCGGGCAGCCTCTCTCCGATTGATGCACTCACAGTGCCACAACTTCGTCGCGGCCGGGGAACGGGGCCGGGCCGCCCGCACGACCCGGCGGTAGCCTCGGGCAAATGGACACGTCGCGCCGGCCGCCGCCCTTCGACCGGGCGGAGGCGCTCGCACGCCTGGCGGCCGAGCAGTTCGACGTCCTCGTCGTCGGGGGTGGGATCACCGGCGCCGGCGTCGCCCTCGACGCCGCGAGCCGGGGATTGCGCACGGCGCTCGTCGAGCGCGACGACTTCGCGTCGGGGACGTCATCGAAGAGCTCGAAGCTCGTGCACGGAGGACTCCGTTACCTGCAGCAACGCGAGGTCGGCCTCGTCTACGAGGGCCTGGCCGAGCGCCAGGTCGCGCTGCGGAACGCCCCTCACCTCGTGCGGATCCTCCCCTTTCTCATCCCGGTGCTCACCAGGGACGGCGTGATCAGCCGCCGCCTCGCCCGCGCCCTGGGCGGCGCCCTGTGGATGTACGACCTCACCGGCGGGGTTCGCATCGGCAAGCGGCACAGGCGCGTCTCGTCGGACCAGGCGCTGGCGCACATGCAGACGTTGAGTGCCGACCGTGTCGCCGGCGGCTACCTCTACTACGACGCGCACACCGACGACGCCCGCCTCACGCTCGCACTGTGCCGAACGGCTGCGGCGCACGGCGCGGTCGTTGCCAACTACGCCGGCGTCACGTCGCTCCGGAAAGACGGTGAGGAACGCGTGCGCGGCGCGCGCGTGCAGGCCGACGGCGACGAGATCGATGTGCGGGCAGACGTCGTCGTGAACGCCGCCGGCGTCTGGACCGACGACGTGCGAGCCCTCGACGAGCCGAACCACCCCCACTCGATCCGGCCCGCCAAGGGCATCCACATCACCGTGCCGTGGACCAAGCTGCGCAACGACATCGCCGTCGTCGTCCCCGTGGCGAAGGACCGGCGTTCGGTGTTCGTCGTGCCGTGGGGCGACCTCACCTACGTCGGCACCACCGACACCGACTACGACGGTCCGCTCGACGATCCCGAGTGCACGCCCGAGGACGTCGCCTACCTGCTCCGGGCCCTGAACGCAGTGATCACCGACCCGGTCCGCGAGGAGGACGTGCTGGGCACGTGGGCAGGCCTGCGCCCGCTGTTGCGCACCGCCGCCAACGACCGCACCGCCGACCTGTCCCGCCGGCACGCGGTGCGCCGATCGGAGGGCGGCCTTGTGACGGTCACGGGCGGGAAGCTCACGACGTACCGGCGGATGGCCGCCGACACGGTCGACGAGGTCG
>DATFPZ010000423.1:0-14476 GCA_035264545.1 Acidimicrobiia bacterium | reverse complement strand
CGCATTGTGTCCGTTGAACCGGCGCGCCGGACCGAACTGGCGGACGAGCTGGGGGTCGCGGACGACGAAGGGGATCCCGCGGCGCTGGAGCTCTGCGACGACGGCCCCACCGTACGGTTCGGCGAAGCCGCGGTGGTACAGGTCATCGACGAGCAGCGGGCCACGACCCTCGAGCGATCCCATATGGCTCCCCAGATCGCGCGCCGCCGGAATCGCGTATTCCTGCGAGTTGGGCCCGCGGCCTTCGTTGGCATACGGAAGATTGATCGCGGCAAGGACGAGAGTAACGAGAGCGAACCCGCCCACGAGCGCCACAGACCGAACGGACGTCGCGGCCCGCCGAGTGAGCCGGCGGCCGACGGTTGCGGCCACGGCGAAGAACAGGAACGCGCCGAGCGGCCACAGCCACCGAAACGTGTGCGGCGTTACCTTGCCGAAGACGGTGACCGGCCCTCGCCCCGCGGTGAGCAGCGCGGCCGCCAGCCCCGCGCCCGCGGTCGCGATGCACCACAAGAACGGCCGGTCGCGCCGGCGACGCGCGTCCCATCCGCACGCCACCAGCACTGCAGCCAGCAGGCCCAGGGAGAACAGTGCAAGTCCGAGCGAGGGAGCATGCCAGCCCGAAAGGAACCTTTCCTTCAGCGATGGCCGGAAGAACCAAGGCGGCAGCGCTACGACGGTGGCTACGACCCGCGCCCCGAAGCCGTAGCCGATCGTTCCGGCCTTCTGGCTGCGGGCAGTGTCCACGAGGCGGGTGAGATTCCCGGACCCGGAGCTCGTGAACTGTTCGATGAGCGGCTGGAGCCAGCACACGATCAAGACCGCCGCCCCGGCAGCACCGAAGCGCAGCACGCGAACGCGCCGTTCGGGCCACGCGCCGGAATCGCGGCGGCGCTCGGCACGGACGAAGAGGAGAAGGCCGACGATGCCCCATGCGCCCAGAATGGGGACGAGAAGCGCGTAGCTCAAGTGGGTCTGCACGACGAGGCTGCCGACAAAGGCGCCAAACGGGAGAGCGACCAGGTCCCCGGACGTCATCGACCAAACGAGGACGAGGAAGAAGAGGAACGGCAGCATCGTGCTGTGCGGGTTCCACGGCTCGAACAGCAGCTCACTCCCCATCGACCAGCACATCCCGGCCGTCGCCGCCATCGCTACCGTGCCGGCCAGCACGCCACCGCGCCGGTACGCAAACACCGCGATCCCGACGATGCACAGGGTGTTGACGACGGCGACGCCGAAGGCCACGCCGGCACCGCTCCCGGAGAGACGCGCTGGAACCGCAAGAAGATCGAAGTACAAGGGTCCTGGATGGCTGACCAAGCTGCGGACGTCCAGCGAAGCAGACGACCACGTCCCGATGAGCGGGAGGTGCGTGTATGTGAACAGGTCCCGCGACCGGATGGAGAACAACGCATTGTCCTCGGTCGGGATCCAGCCGGTATAGATCGCGCGCGTCGTCGCGACCGCCACGGGAAGCACGGCCACGAGGATCGACGCGATGAAGAAGCCGCGAGCGAGACGCGACTGCGATGGCCCGCTCGGGCGCTCGAGCTCGGCTTCGCGCTCGGCCTTGCGTTCGGTCTCGGCTGTGTCCTCGACGGTCGTGTCGGGTTGCGCGCCCGGGTGCACGTCAGCCCACGGCCTCGCGGGGACCGACGAACACGGCCGCCGGCAGCCCCAGGTTCGTCATGCGAATGAGCTTCTGGCGCGTCGAATCGGGCACGCGGGTGTTCAGACTGAGGCCGAACAGATTCTCGTCGACGGTGGGCACGAGGTCGCCGAGGCCGGCCGCGTCCAGCTCGTCGATGACCTGCGTGCGGAGCCGCTGGTACTCGGCTCGTTCCCTCAGGGTGCGCGGATCGGTGCGAGCGACCTCACGCACGCCGGGCTTCGCCCGCCAGACGTCGATGTCGTCGGGACCGATCGCGAGGTGCACGACGCCCGTGGCGTCGGCGGGATCGATGACGCGGTAGCGGGTCGCGCCGGGGCCGTAGATGTCGAGTACGCCGATGTCGAACCCGCGGCGGTCGAGCTCGTTCATGAGGCCGTAGCCCATGGCGCCGATGTCGACCGGGTCGCGCACGGTCACGAGGTAGAGCCCGTCGCGGCCGCCGCCCGGCAGCGAGCTGCGGTCCAGCGCAGCCGCGGTGGGACGGACGAGCACACCGAGTGTGTTCGAGAGTCGCCGAGCTGGCACCTCCGCCGACGTCGCGTCGTAGGTGAACAGCGCGCTGAAGAGCACAAGGACGCCGACCAAGCCGGCCACGCCGGCGGTCGCCGCGCGCGTGGCCGTTGGACGGTCCAGCCGGCGGACGACGAGCACTACCGCCGTCCAGGCGACCGCGAGCACCATCAGCGCGCAGATCCCCCACGCCCAGAGCACGAGGTAGTACCAGACGAGACCGAAGACGCGGCTCATCGACACCAGCGCCAGCACGAGCCCGACACCGAGCACGAGATCGAGCCGCACCAACGCACGGTGGCGGATCCGCCAGGCGGCGACGGCCGACGCCGCCCACGCGGCGAGGAACACCGCCCCCGGCACCAGCGATCCCGATTCGACCTTCGTCCGGTCTGCGGTGACCAGTCGGTCGACGAGCTGCCAGGGGTTGAGGTGCACGAAGAAGACGTCGATCGCCCGACGAAGTCCGACCGGCGATTCGGGCGGGTTGCGGAAGTAATCCGACAGCACCGACAGGTTGCCGGGAGTGTGGACGATCTGGTCGATCACGGGCGGGATCCACAGGATCGCGGCGAAGCCCGCCGCGATCGCGCCCCAAACCAGGAATCGACGGAGCGCGACCCGGTTCTTGCGCCGCCGGTACACCGACCAGCACGCAACGCCAGCCGCGAACGCGCCGAGGCCAAGTGTCAGCCCGAGGTATGGGACGTGGGTCTGCGCGCACAAGGAGCCGGCCGCCACGGCCACCGGCAAAAGGGGCAGGTCGTCGTCGACGACCGACCACAACGCGAGGAGGAACACGATGAACGACAGGAGCGGCAGGTACGGGTTCCACGCCTGCGTCAGGGTCTCCGCCCCGTACGCCCGCGTCAGGATCGCCAGCACCGCCGCGACCGCGACCATCAGCGTGACGCCGCCGCGCCGGAACGCGATCCACAGCGCGGTTCCCATCGCGACCACGTGCAAGACGACCGCCGACACCTGCATCGCCCACGACGACGCGCCGAACAGGCGGTAGGTCGGCCACAGCGCCCAGAAGCTCATCGGCCCCGGGTGGCTCCCCTGGCGACCGAGCGGACCGATGCGACCGACAAGGCCGATCAGGGGGGGATGGCGGCTGCCGACGTCGCGCACGCGTAGCTCGGTCATCGCCAGATCGAGGATCGGGTACCAGCGTTTCTGCGCCAGCACCGCGAGCGCGACGATCAGTGGCAGCGCGAGGAGCGCGAGGAGCCCGGCGCCGATCAGCAGGGGTCGTGATCGCGCGGCCTCAAGCACCCGAAGGCGTCGGCGCCGCGTCGCGACGGCGGGGGTGGTCTCGGCCTGGAGGGAGGTGCGGTCACCCTCGACGGGCTCGGCGGCGTCCCGCACCGCCGTGCCGGGTCTGCGGTCCGGGTTCACGAAGGACGAAGTATACGAAGCGCCCTCGTCCCGACCCCGGCGCCGTCACTCGACGACTCCGGCTCCTCCGCCGCTGGGACGTTGCGGCGATCGTGCGCGAGAGCGCCGATTCGCCGGATCGCGGCATCGATCCCGACCGAGGCAAGGAGCACGAGCGACACTTCGGCCGGCGCGCGGAAGCGAGTCGTTCCGTAGACGAACCCGACGGTGAGCGCAACGGCGCCGATCATCGCTAGCAACGGCGTCAGAGGCACGCCGCGTCGACGGAGGGCGACCACACCGACCACACCGAGCGCGACGAACGCGTAGTACATCCCCAACGCGATGCGCGAGGTGTTGAGCTCCTTGTCCTCGATCTGGTCGATCGTGATCTGTTGGCCCGCGTTGAAGAATCCCCAGGTCCGGCCTTCGCGGGCGAGTACCACCACCGGCACCCGCGACTTGTGGTCGTCGACGTAGTCGCGCACCTTGTCGCGGTAGAAGCGCGCTTGCACCGACGCGTCGCCCTTGGGGGGCACGAACTGGGTGCCGCACTTGAGGGCCCAGAACCCGAGGAAGGGGCCGGAATACGTGTCGTCGCAGTTGGCCGACAAGAGCGTCAGCTCGAGATTGCTGGACAGGAAGACGGGGTGCTCGAAGCGCACGATGTTGTATCCGACCCATGGCGCGATCGTGGCGAGCGTGGTCCCGGCCGCAACGGCGAGGAGCTGGAGCCGGCGTCGCCAGTCGACGTGCCGGAGCCACAGCACGAGCGGCACGATCAGCAACGGCACGAGCAGGATCGATTCGGCGCGCGTCAGCGCCGCGACACCCACCGACACACCCAGACCGACCGCGAACCCGACGCTCGGTCGCCTCGCGAAGCGGTAGGCGATCAGGATCGTGAGCGCGGTCGTGAACAAGATGGCCGTCTCGGACATGACGACCGAGTCGTAGAACCACACGTTCGGGTACGCAGCGGCGAGGAAGGCGGCGACGAGACCCACCCGCGCCCCGGCGATCTCCCTGCCCGCGACGCCGACGAGGGCGACGGTGCCGGCCCCGATGATGCACGACCAGATCTGGTGGGCGAGGAAGGTGTCGAGACGCAACAGCGACGGGATCGCGAGAGCGACGATGTAGGCGGGGGGGTGCGCGGCACCAGGCACCTCGTTGTGTCGCTGCAGGAGCTCGATCGGATCGGGGAAGCCGCGGCCGTCGACGAGCAGGTTCGCGCCGTAGTGGTAGTAGAAGGAGTCGCCGCCGATCGCCCTCGGGTTCTTCGTGATGAGGACGTACGCGATGCGGAGCGCGAGGCCGGCGACCGCAATGAGGCTCAACCACAGCCACCACCGCCGACCGCGCATCATCCGCGTCCTACGGGAGTCGTTTGAGCAAGCGGAGGAGTCCTGGACGAACGGGGGATTGGTGGTGTGAGCGGTTCGCGGACTCGAGCTCGTGACGGTGCGCGAGGAACCACTCGTACGACTCGATGAGCATGGACGCGTTGGAGTGCGCCGGCTCCCAGTCCAGCTCCGTCCGTGCCCGCGTCACGTCGAACCACAGCGACTCGCCGTAGAGCAGCCAATGGTACGGAGCGAAGGGCGCCGCGCCCAGCGTGGCGAACACGCTCATCGCCGCCGCGGCCGGCGCGACCGGGAGGGATCGAACCTGCGAGCCTGTGCCGGCGTGATCGACGAGCGCCTGCAGCGTCTCGCGCATCGTCCCGAACTCCGTCGCCCCGACGTTGTACACGGCCGGCCCCTCGCGGGCGGTGGCCCGGAGGCACGCGTCGGCGAGGTCGGCGGCGTGGACGAACTGGTAGCGGTTGTCTCCCGCGCCGAGGACGTATACCGGCGCACCGTCGGCCACGAACTCGAACAGCACGCCGAAGATCCCGAGTCGACCGTGACCGAGGATCGTGCGGGGCCGGATGATGGTCACGTCGAGACCGGACGCAACCGCCTCGCGACACAGGGCCTCGGCCTCGAGCTTGGCCCGGCCGTACGACTCGAGGGGACGGCAGGGCGTCTCCTCGGTGACGGGATTCGCGTCCGGGATCCCGAACACCGCGCTCGACGACGTGTGGACGACCTTGCCCACACCGGCGTCGCGCGCGGCAACCAGCAGGTTCGCGGTGCCGACCACGTTCACCGACCGGAACAGCTCGCGGTCGCGCGCCAGCGGCACCTGCGCGACGTTGTGCAGGACCACGTCGACGCCGTCGCACGCGGCGCGGACGGCGTCGCGGTCGCGCACGTCGCCATGGACGTACTCGGTGGAGGCGCCGGTCGTAGCGGGCGGGTTGACGTCGAAGATCCGTACCCGGTCGCCGCCGGCGACGGCGCCGCCGGCGACGATCTCGCCGAAGTAGCCGCTCCCCCCGGTGACCAGGATCGAACGCCCCACTAGATCCGCTCTCCCCGCTCGACGCACCAGCGCACGCTGGCCCGCATGCCGTCGACGAGTCCCGTCTTCGGCTCGTACCCCAGGTCGGCGCGCGCCTTCGAGATGTCGCAGGCGATGGTGTCCTTGACCTCGCCCAGGACGTGGAGCGCCTGCACGTAGAGGCCTCGACCTTGGAGAAACGCGTCGAGGGCGGCGGCCGCGTTCCCGACGATCGCCGGCAGGTGCGGCTCGCGGTGCGACACCGTGAACCCCTCGGCTTCGAGCGCGTCGCGCACGCCCTGGATCACCTCGCGCAGTTCGTACGGCTCGGCGTCGGCGACCCAGTACGCGCCGCCAGGTGCGGCATCGGACACCTCGGCCCGTAGGAGCCCGTGCACGAGGTTGCCGGTGTACGCGAGCGACCGGCGGTTCGTACCCGGACCAGGGATCGGGAACATGCCGCGACGCACCGTGGAGAAGAACCGGGTTTGGCGCGCCGGTTGGAACGGTCCGTAGAACCACGGCGCGCGGATGATCACCGTCGCCAGGTCGCCGCGGTCGTAGCTGCGCCGCACGAGCTGCTCGGCCTCCATCTTCGACTGCCCGTACGCGAGGTACGGGTCGTACGGCGAGTCCTCGGTGAAACGGTCGTCGCGCGTGGGGTTGGCCCCGAAGGGCGAATTGGACGACACGTGGACGAAGCGCCTGACACCCGCCCGCCGGGCGCGGTCGACCACCAGCTGCGTGCCGCCGACGTTCACGTCGAACAGCTCGCGAGTCCGACCTTCGGGGTGGATCACACCGGCCGCGTTGAACACGGTCGCCGGCCCGAGAGCGTCGAACAACCGGTCGACGGTGGCCGGGTCCCGCACGTCGCCGACGACGGTCTCGACCGACGGGCCCACGATCTCGAGCAGCGGCGCCTGTTCGTCGTCGTGCACCAGGCAGCGCACGCGTTCGCGCGTGCCGGCGAGGGCCCGCACCAGGTTCTGGCCGAGCCAGCCCGCCGCTCCCGTGACGACGGCGACGCCGGACGGTTCCGAGTCGGGGGTCATCGCAATTGCTTAGCCCACCCGCATGCGAGCGGCACTACGGGCGAGGTCAGACGCGCCAACGCTCGGGCCGGGGGTCGCCGCTGCCACCGCTCATCCCCGATCGGCGCGGCGGCGGGCTCTCTACGCGCTCGGATCGGGCACCGGGAATCGCAGCGACGCTGCGACGACGTTTTGATCAAGGGGCGTGTCGATGTAGACGTGCTCGACGTGTCCCCCGGTGTCCACCACGGTCGCCGACATCTCATCAATCACGTCGGGGGCCTTGCGGGTGGGCTGTCCGCATACCGGGCACTCCTCCCCTTCGAGGCCCAACCATCCGCAGTTGTCGCACGCCCGGCCCGGTGCCTGCTCGTCGTCGTGGACGAGGAGGAGCTGGACGGCGTGCTCGGTCGTGGCCATGAGGCACCACTCCAGCCCGGCCGCGGCAAGGTCCCTGGCGCCGACCTGCCCGAGCACCTCGTCGACGAGCCGCTTCTCTTCGTCTCGCTCGTATGCATTCACCACCTCGTCGGCACGTTCGCGTACCTGCCCCGGCGACACCGCCCCGGGTTCGACGACGAACGTGCCCGCGATCCGGGACTGCAGCTGATGCGACAGGAAGTGCCGGAACTCGGCGACCGTCTCCTCGTGCCCACCGACGACGAGCAGCTCGGCGCCCGTCCTCCGCAATACCTCGTCCACCCGCCCGGCGGTATCGCGATAGTGCTGGCGCGCGAGCTGCCGGGCTTTGTCGTGGACGGTGTGCTCCTTGTATCCCTGCCATCCCCCCGCGTAATCGGGCTTGCGGAGGGCCCGCCCACGAACCCGCGACGCGTCCTCGAGCGCTCCCATGTAGAACTCGTAGACCCACGCCTGCTCGCGGTCTACGACGACCACGCAATAGCGGTGCGACTCGGCGAGGACCGCGAGAAGAGGCTGAAGGTGCGGTGTCGCATCTACCGCGGCGCGGTCACGCACCCGGCGCGGCAGCATGATCTCCTCGTACAGGTCGGCGCGTTGGCAAGCGAAGACCGCGACGCCATGACCTTGGAGCTCTCGGGCGCGCCCGGCAAGCGCCAGCACGCGCTCCACGTCTTGGCGGAGTGATTCGCGCTCCTCGTGCGCGAGGTCCTGCGAGCCGGCGAACTCGCGGACGGGTTTGAGGATCGAG
This sequence comes from Acidimicrobiia bacterium, assembly GCA_035264545.1. Lineage (GTDB taxonomy): Bacteria > Actinomycetota > Acidimicrobiia > IMCC26256 > JACDBD01 > JALZAA01. The sequence goes on along the minus strand of DATFPZ010000423.1, from coordinate 6,318 downwards.
CGCACGCGCGACTCGACGCCGCGAATCTCACCGGGGTCGGACGGGAAGCCGAGATAGACGGAGAGGACGGGCGCGTCCTCCGTCGAGAAGTGCAGGAGTCGGTCGACGACCTCGGGATCGACCACCGCTCCTCCACGCTGCGCCTCGTACCTGTCTGGGCCCACGTGAGCACTCCCCCTTCGCTCGAGGTCGCGATCCCGAGTTTGTACCCAGGGGCTCCCACCGTGACGCCCGGCCCGCCTTGCTCCGCCCGCCCCAGGGCGGACCCGGGTGGGTGCCTGGCACCGCGTCTTGGCCGCCGAATGCGAGAATCGGGCCAGGAGCGGCGAACGATGGCGGCAGTGCAGACGATCGAGGCCGGGACGTTGCTCGTCGCGTCCGCCTTCCCGGACCCGCCGTTCGAAGTGGTGAAGGAAGGCAACGACACGGGCTTCGACGCCGAGCTCATGCGCGCGGTCTGCGGGCAGATCGGGCTCCGTTGGCAGCTCACAAAGTACGAGGACGACGACTTCAACGGGATCTTCGACGGCCTGCGCACGCATTCGTACGACGCCGTCGCGTCGGGAACGACGATCACGCCCGAGCGGGAGAAGGTCGCGCTCTTCTCCGAGCCGTACCTCGAGTCGGGTCAGAGCCTGGTCGTCAACACGACGAGGACGCCGCACATCACCTCGACCGACGACCTGGTCGATCAGGTCGCGGGTATCCAGATCGGGAACACGTCCGACATCGTCGCCAAGAGGTTGAAGCAAGAGGGCAAGCTCGCCGGGATCAGGTACTACCCGTACCGCGGCATCCTGGACGCGCTCGATGACCTCACGACAGGTCGGATCGGGGCGGTCATGAAGCTGCTGCCCGTCGCCACGGCGCTCGTCAGGGACCGGCCCGATCTCGACGTCGTGCAGGAGATCCATACCCGCGAGTTCCTCGGGATCGCGTTCGCGCCCGACAACCGCGGGCTGCGCGACGCGGTCAACGCCGCGCTCAGGACCCTCCGCGAGGGTGGCGCCATCGACCGCCTCAAGCGACGCTGGCTCGAGTAGCGCCGAGTCGATGGCCATTCGAGCAGCGAGCCGATCGACATCGCGACGGCTCAGGCGTCGCCGAGCGTGCGACTGAGGTCGACCTCGCGCATCGTGGTCAGGGCGAACACGGCGAGCTCGTCGTCCTGGAGGAATCGGGTGCCGACGAAGTGCGTGCGGCTGCGCTGCTTCTCGCGCCGACTCTCGATGACGAACCGGGGGCCCGTGACGGGCTCGAAGTAGTCGACCCGCATGTTGGTCGTCGCCAGCCATCGCATCCGTCGAGGAATCGAGCGATCTTCGCCGGCTCGGACGGTGAAGAGCGCGACCAGGTCGACGTAGGTGGGCGTGAACCCGCCGAAGAGCTGCCCGCGGGGGTTCTTGACGTGGTCGGGAAGGGTCGCGTCGACGCGGAGGTAGCCCGGCGCCTCGTCGAGGACGTCCCACGCCCACGCTTCCAGGAAGTCGCCCGCCGGGTGGCCTCGGCCGACGAGGCGGCCGGGCGGCGGTGCGGCCCACGGGCGGAGTATCGGCTCACTTCCGGACGGCTCGGATTGGCTCATCGCGGCGCCACGCTAGTGATTCGACCCGCGCGCAGGTCGGCGTCGCGGGTGGCTCTGCGTGCCCGGTCGCTATGGAACTCAGCCGCCGTAGACCGTGACGATCTGCGCGCAGGACTTCTCCTTCTTCAGCGCTTGCAGGAGGTCCTGGTTGGACGACAGCTTGGAGAAGGGATCGCCGGTCATCGCGTCCAAGGTCTGCAGCGCCGCCGTGAACTGTGCGATGTCCGCCGCGAACGCCACGTTGCTCGGGTCGGCGGCAGCGAGCTTCTGACGCGCGGCAGTGACTCCGTCCAAATTGCTCTCGAAGTACTGATCGAAGATCTTCGTGACCTTCTTCCCGCCGTCGCTGGGTGACAGCTTCGCCGCCTTCGCCTTCGCGGCATTCAACGACGCAAGCAGCTCGTCGGTCGACTGCAGGATCTGGGTCTGGGTGGTGGCGGGATCGCCGCTGGTCGCCGGTTGGATCTGCTCGATCGTGTCCGAGACGCCGGTGATCGCACCACAAATGCTCTTGGCGTACTTCTTGTCCGAAACGGTCTTCGCCCCGGCAACCCCGGTAGTACCGAGCACGAGCCCGGCCGTGAGCAACACCAGACCGGTGCCCTGCATCAACTTCCTCACGAAACGCCCCTCTCCACGGATGCTCCGATGGTGAGGGACGGATACCGACACCGCCTGAGTACCGGTTACTCATTTCCGTCGAGGTCGAGGTGGTCAGCGCGCTCGGAGGGACTCGAACCCCCAACCTTCTGATCCGTAGTCAGATGCTCTATCCATTGAGCTACGAGCGCCGGAGCGATCAGTGTACGCGGGGGGTCGGTCGTGCCGGAGCCCCGCGTAGCCTCACGCCGGTGGAACACGGGACGACGGTTTGGCGCGACACCGCCGGCGCCGGCGTGCTCGCCGCCCTCGAGCCTGGCGTCCCGTCCGACCTCGACCGCCGCCCTGACGTGCTCGTCGTCGGCGGCGGGGTCATCGGGCTTGCGACCGCCGCCCTCTGTATGCGTGCCGGTCTCGGCCGGGTCGTACTGATCGAACGCGAACGTCTCGCTGCGGGTGCATCGGGCAGCGCGGCGGCGCTGCTCACCCCCGAGGCGCACGTCTGGACCGACCCGCAGGCGTTCGTCGCGCTGGCCCGCGCGAGCCTGCAGCTGCTGCGCGCTCTCGACGACGAGTGGGACGGCGCGATCGGTGTCGAGACACTCGACTGGCTCGTCGCGTTGCCACAGGCGCTGCCACTCGACGCCGAGCTCGGCGCGCAGGTCGACGTGCTCGATCCCGACGGCGCCCATGCGGTCGAGCCCGAGCTGGGCGACGTCCCCGGCGCCTTGCGCATACGCGAGCAGTCGCGCGTCCACCCCTTGCGGCTTGCGGTGGCGCTCGCGGCGCGCACCGGCGCCGTCGCGACCGGTATCGAGATGCGCGGCGTCACGGCGGCCGGCGGACGCGTCATTGCCGTAAGCACGTCGCACGGCGACCTCCATCCCGGCGCCGTCGTGTTCGCGACGGGTGTGGCGCCGAAGCTGCCGGAGCTCGCGGTACCGCAGCGCTGGGTCAAGGGCCATCTCCTCGCCACCGTGCCGGCACCGTTCCGGCTCCGCACCGCGGTGGCGGCACTCGAGGGGCTCGTGCTCCAGCTCGCGGGCGGCGAGATCGTGGCCGGAGGCACGCTCGACGAGGGCGACGATGATCCTGCGGTGCGCGACGACGTGATCGCCGGCATCCGCAACGCTTGCGGCCCTGCTGCCGCGCACCACCGACCTCGAGGTCGGGCACGCCTGGTGCTGCTTCCGCCCCACCACAGCCGACGAACAGCCCGTCATCGACCGCGTCCCGGGCATCGAGAACGCGTGGGTCACCGGTGGGCACTTCCGTACCGGCATCCTCATGGCGGCGGCGACGGGCGACGTGCTCGCACGCTGGGTCGCGACCGGTCGCCGCCCGGAGGGCGTGGCGCCATTCGGGCTCGAGCGCTTCGACGGCTGAAGGCCGTGCCGGGTGTCACGTTGACCGTCAGGGCCCGCCGTGTTCACATACCGGCAGCCTGTATGTAGAGCCGGAGGCCGCCATGACCACCCTGAACCGCACCGAGATCACCGAAGGCTTCCTCGCCGAGCTCGACAGTTTCGGCGAGCTGATCGGGTCGCTCGACCGCGCGGCGCTCGACACGCCCAGCCGGTGCGCCGGCTGGACCGTCGGCGACGTGGCCGGTCACATGGTCGGCCAGATCACCGACGTCGTGGAGGGCCGGCTCGACGGCCTCGGCACCCCGGAAGTCACCCAGCGCGAGGCGAAGGAGCGCGCCGGCCGGTCGGGGAAGGAGCTCGCCGACGAGCTGGCCGAAGGGCGCGCCCGCACCGCCGAGATGCTCCCGCTGTTCGACGACGCCGCCTGGAACGGGCCGGTTGCGTCGGAATACCCGGGCACAGTGGCGGATGGGATCCTCGCCCTCTGGTACGACGGCTACCTCCACGCCGACGACATCCGATCCGCGCTCGGCATGCCGTCGGCTGGCGGTGCCGGGGTGCGCGCGTCAGTGCACCACGTCGCCGACTTCCTCCAGGAATCCTCGTGGGGACCGGCGACGCTCGCGCTCGACGGCGTCGAGGTGATCGAGGTGCGCGGCGGAGGCGAGCAGGTGACTGGCGACCCGGTCGAGTTCGTGCTCGCGGCAACCGGCCGCGCCGACCCGTCCGCCCTCGGGCTCGATGAAACCGTCAACATCTACGGGTGACGAGCCGGAAGGCGGAGCAGAGCGACACCACCCGGAGCGCGCTGCTTGGCGTCGCGCGCGACCTGTTCACCGAGCACGGGTACGCGGCAACGTCGACGAACGAGATCGTGGCGCGCGCCGGCGTCACACGCGGCGCGCTCTATCACCACTTCCCGGCCAAGTACGACCTGTTCCGCGCCGCCTTCGAGCAGCTCGAGGCGGAGCTCACAGATCAAGTCGCGCGCGAGGCCCTCGTCGGGTCGGACGCGCTCGAGCAGCTCCGCCTCGGCTGCCGTGCGTTCCTCGACATCTGCCTCGACCCGGCCGTGCAACGCATCGTCATCGTCGAGGGTCCCGCCGTGCTCGGCTGGGAGACGTGGCACGAGATCGAGGAGCGCTACGGCCACGGCCTGGTCGTCGCCGGGGTCGCGGCGGCGATCGACGCCGGGCTCGTCGAGGCCCAGGCTGTCGAACCGCTCGCCAATGTGATCTTCGGCGCGCTCGCGCAAGCCGGCATGGTCGTCGCCCGCGCCGACGACCCGGGCGCCGCCCGCACCGAGATGGAAGCGGCGATGGACCGCCTCCTCGACGGGCTCCGCGCCCCGGACAGCTAGCCAGAGTCAGACACTGGCCCGCACCGTCACGCGCATCCCCGCCACCTCGTCAAGGTCGACGAACGCGTTGTCGTCCTCGTAGCGGCGACCCTGGAGGTTCAGAACCCGCAAGGGCTCCGGGCCGAGAGGGAACGGTCCGAAGTGCCAGGTGCCGCGGTGCAGGACGATGCACGCGAGAGGATCGAGCAGGAAGGCACGCACGCTCTGGGCCTGCTGGGCATACGTGAAGTCGACGAACGCCGGTGCTACCGCGATCCATGCCGGGCCGTTGAGGGGCATGAGCGCCTGGGTGTGCGTGTCGTGGTGGTACAGCCGGCTGAGGACGAACGAGTCGCCGCGGCGCTCGAGCTCGTCGGGAGCGTGGCTGATGTAGTTCAGGTGGGCGTCCTCCCAGCTGAACTCGAGCGAGTGGATGCCGTCGGCCGGATCGCTGTCCGGGACGGGTACCCAACCGAACTCGCGCCACGCTTCGGGAGAGAAGGGCTCGGCATCGATGGTGATGGTCTCGGTCATGCCGCATTCCCCTGCCGGTGATTACGCTCTGACGCGCGCGTCAGCATACGGCGAGGGAGGGACCGATGGACGTGCGGTCGATCGAAGAGGTGCCGCCGGTCGTCGAGCACAACGGCACCGTGCCCGTGTGGTGGCTCGTGAACCCGCGCGAGATGAAGGAGATCACGGACGGCGGTTTCCTGGAGCTCGTGAGCGAGTTCGAAGTTGCGGGCGGCGGCCTCGTCGACCCGCACTCGCATCCGACCCACGAGTTCTATCACGTCACCTCGGGGCGGGGGGTCATGATGATCGACGGGGAGGAGCGGGAGATCAAGCAAGGCGACCTCGTGCACATCCCGCCCGACCTGGTGCACAGTCTGCGCCCGGTGAGCGACCACGCGCCGATCCACTGCTTCTGCTTCGCTGTCGGCGTCAAGGACGCGCCCGCCGTCAACTACCGCGAGCACTGACACCGGGTTGGCGCGCGTCGTCGTCACGCGCCGGCTCCCCGGTGGGCTGGATCCGCTGGTCGAAGCCGGCCACGAGCTGATCCAGCCCGAGGGCGAACGCAACTTCACGCACGACGAGCTCGTCGGTATGGCGCCCGAGGCGGACGCGATCGTCTGCCTGCTCACGGACCGGATCGACGCGGACGTCCTCGCCGCAGGCGCGCCCCGGCTGAAGGTCGTTGCGAACGTCGCCGTCGGGTACGACAACATCGACATCCAAGCTGCCGCCGCGCATCGCATCGTCGTATGCAACACACCGGGGGTGCTCGACGAGACCACCGCCGATCTCGCGTTCTTGTTGATCCTGGCGGCGGCGCGGCGCCTCTGGGAGGCGGAGTCCGATCTGCGCGCCGGGAAGTGGCCCGGTTGGGACGTCGACCAGTACCTGGGGCGCGACGTGCATGG
>DATFPZ010000422.1:0-5760 GCA_035264545.1 Acidimicrobiia bacterium | reverse complement strand
TCGCCGGTGAGCTCACGCAGCGGACGGATGTCGATGCCGGGCGTCTTCATGTCGAGCATGAAGTAGCTGATGCCGTCGTGCTTCGGCGCGTCCGGATCGGTCCGGGCGATGAGGATCCCCCAGTCGGCGTCCTGCGCCATGGACGTCCAGACCTTCTGCCCGTTGACGACCCAGCCGCCCTGATCGCGTGTTGCACGCGTCGCGAGCGCGGCGAGATCGGAACCCGCGCCGGGCTCGCTGAACAGCTGGCACCAGGAGATCTCGCCTCGGAGCGTCGCCGGGATCCAGCGCTGCTGCTGCTCGCTCGTCCCGTAGACCATCAACGGCGGCAAAGCCCACGCGCCGACACTCAGATTCGGCCGTCGCACCTTCGCCTTGCGGAACTCGTCGTCGATGACGAGCTGCTCGAGGGCGCTGGCGTCGCGCCCCCACGGCGTCGGCCACTGCGGGGCGAGGTACCCGGCATCGGCAAGGCGGCCCCGTTGCTCGGCGGCGTCGAGGCCCTTGACCTCGGCGGCGAACGCGCCGACCTCTTCGCGCAGCGCCTCTGCCTCCGATGGCAGGTCGACGGCCAGACGGCGCCGCGCGCCTCCGCGGGCAGCTTCAGCGGCGCGTACTCGCCATGCTGACGTCGGGCCGAGGAGCTGGCGCGTCGCGGTCGCCCGCTTGAGGTACAGGTGGGCGTCGTGCTCCCAGGTGAATCCGATACCTCCGTGCACCTGAACACAGTCCTTCGCCGCGCCGTACGCGGCGTCGACCGCGAGGCTGGCGGCTGCGGCGGCGGTGAGCGGGGCGACGTCGGGCTCGTCGGCGGCGCGGGCAGCGTCCCAGGCCGCGGCGCGAGCAAGCTCGGTCTCGGCGAGCATGTCGGCGCACTTGTGCTTGACGCCCTGGAACTGGCCGATCGGGCGGCCGAACTGCTCCCGCACCTTGGCGTACGCGGACGCGGTGTCGACGCACCACTGCGCAACGCCGACGCTCTCCGCCGAGAACACCGCCGCCGCCAGATCCCGCACCCGCGCCGTGTTCACCCCGTCCAGCCGGCGCGCGCTCGGCACGACTGCGCCCTCGACGTGCACCTCGGCGACGCGCCGGGTCGCGTCCAGGCTCTGCAGTTCGGTCGCCGTGAACTCGCCCGCGACGAGCGCACACCACTCGTCCCCGGCCCGAGTGACGATCACGCCCGCCATGTGCGCCGAAGGCACGGCCCGGAGTGTGCCGCGCACGCGCAGCCCGTCGGCCGTCGGCTCGACATCCAGCCGCCCGGCCAGCGCGACCGTCCCGACGGTCTCTCCCGACGCCAGCCCCGGCACGATGTCGGCGGCGATCTCCTTGCCCGCCGCCTGGAGCACCGCGGCCGCGAGCACCGTGGGAAGGAACGGGCCCGGCGCGCACGCCCGCCCCAGCTCCTCGAGCACCACCACCAGCTCGGGCAGGCCGTACCCCTCGCCGCCGAGAGCCTCGTCGACGTGCAGTCCCAACCAGCCTTGCGCCGCCAGGTCGGCCCAGAACAGCGGGAGCGATTCCCGCTCGGCGTCGAGCGCCGACCGCGGGACGTTGGGAGCGCAATGCCGTTCCACCCACCCGCGCGCCGCCTGGCGCAGCGCCTCGTGCTCTTTGCTGATCCCGATCGGCAACGGCCCTCCCCTGGTCGCCGTCGCAAGCTCCGGCTCTTGCGGCGAAGGTCGGCAAAGCCGCCGTCCGCCGCGCTGGATCCTAGGCGCGGTGACACGAGCGTCAGGTTTCGCGCTCGTAGGCTCGGGCCGGTGTCCTTCTTGCGCCGTGCGCGCACGCGCGGCTTCCCGCCGTCCGGGAACGGCGCGTCGTCGTTCCACCTCCGGTGGCAACTTCCACCGCGTGCCGGCCACCTCGTGGCCGCGAGCGTCACTCTCGAGGTGCGCATGCCCCCGGTGGTCGACCATCTCTACTTCTGGGCGGTACAGGTCGCCTTCCCCGGCGCGGGAGCGGCGCACCTCGGGCTGCAATGGAACCACCGCCACCCGGGCTTCGGCGCCGTCAACTGGGGCGGGTACGCCGTCAACGGCTCCTTGCTCGCGGGGACCGAGTCACTGTTGCCCAGCACGCCCGCCGACCCGAACACACGCGACTATCCCTGGGAGCCGGAGCACGCGTACCGACTGCGCGTGCACCGCGCCGACCGGGACGCGTGGCGGGGCGAGGTCACCGACCTCACCACCGGTGACGCGACCACGGTGCGCGACCTGATGGCCGCCGCGCCGTTTCTCGGCGACCCGATTGTCTGGTCGGAGGTGTTCGCGCGCTGCGACGATCCGCCGGTGATCGTGCGGTGGTCGGACTTCGAGGTCGTGACCGATCGCGGCGACCGCTTCGCCCCCACCGCTCTCACCGTCAACTACCAGTCCCACGCTGACGGCGGGTGCGCGAACACGACCTCAGAGGTCGACGAGGCGGGGGGCGTGCTGCAGAGCACGAGCACCGACCGGGTCACGCCGCAGGGCACCGCGCTCCCCGTCGCGACCTAATCGGTCGTCGCTGCGATCCGGTTCAGCACGTCGGCGAGTTCCTTGGGCCGGCTGATCATGACGTCGTGGCCGGCGTCGATCGTGACGACGTCGACGTCACCGCCCGGGGATTCGCGGAGGTTCTGGACGAGCACGTCCTGGTGGTCGGGCGGCAGCGACTGGTCCCGCAGCAGCTTCACGAACGTCTTGGGAAGCGCTGCGGGGATGCCAGCCCTTGATACCGGCTCGGCGAGGATCGCCGCGGCCTCGGTGCCGGTTCGGTCGAGGACGTACCGGGTCTGCTCCTCGTCCATGTCGTTGCAGAACATCAATCGAGTCGTCTCCTCGTCGAGCCCGCCGATCGGATTGTCGCCGCCTCGCCGCGCCTCCTCCACCGCCTCGCGCGTCATGGCGCGCAGGTCCTCGGGCAGCGCCTCGATCGCCGACGCGCCGTCGGGCGGCACCATGCACGACACGTAGACGAGGTGCTCAATCCGGTCGGGCATGCGCCGTGCGACCTCCGAGATCGTGAGCCCACCCATCGAGTGACCGACGAGCACGAACCGCTCGAAGCCGGCGATGTCGACATCGCGCAACACCGAGTCCGCGAAGTCGCCGACCGTCAGCGTGCGCAGCTCGGGGACGGGCTCACGGCGCCGCGACCCGCCCCGGACCGATTTCGGTGGCAAGTCAATGGCGAGCGCGTCGCCGTCGAGGAACGGGAGCAGCGGTCCCCAGCACCACGCGCCGTGCGCGCCACCGTGCACGAAGACGACTGGCGCGAGAGGAGAAGGTGCGACGGGAGATGGCGCGGGCATCGCGTCAGACGATCTTCTCGCCGTCCCTGACGATCGAGATCGCCTGCGTCGGACATCCCTGGCCGGCGAGGATGATCTTGTCCTCGGGCTGCGCAGCGGGGTCGATGACGACCGCAACGCCGTCGTCGTCGAGGTCGAACACGCCTGGCGCCCAGAACGAGCAGTTGCCCGATCCCATGCAGGCCTCACGGTTGATCTCGATCTCCAGCGCCACGGCTCGTAGGGTAACGGGGGTGACCACCACGGAGAAGCCGAAGCTCCATTGGAAGAAGAGCGAGACGCACGGGCTGCTCCCCGACCCCGAGCCTCGCGAGATCAAGTACACGATCATCTCGGTCGACGACCACCTCGTCGAGCCGCCGGGCATGTTCGACGGTCGTTTGCCCCGTCGCTTCCAAGACCTCGCGCCGAAGGTCGTGGAGACGGCCGAGGGTCACGAGGTGTGGGAGTTCGACGGGCAGCTGTACTTCCAGGTCGGGCTGAACGCCGTCGTCGGGCGCAAGCGCGAGGACTGGAAGGTCGAGCCGACGCGCTTCGAGGAGATGCGCGCCGGCTGCTACGACATCGACGCCCGCATCAGGGACATGGACATCAACGGCGTGTGGGGGTCGGTGAACTTCCCGTCGCAGATCACGGGCTTCTGCGGACGGGTGTTCTCGCAGTGCTCGGATCCCGAGCTCGGGCTCGCCGTCACGCAGGCCTGGAACGACTGGTTCGCCGAGGAATGGCACGCGCCGTACCCCGACCGCATCGTCCCGATGGGGATCACGTACCTCGGCGACGCCGAGCAGGGCGCCGACGAGATCCGGCGCAACGCCGAGCGCGGGTTCGTCGCGGTCACGCTTCCCGAGCAACCGCACCGGGTCGACATGCCGAACCTCTTCTCGGGATGGTGGGACCCCATCATCGCCGCCTGCGCCGAGACCGGCACGGTGATCTGCCTTCATGTCGGGTCGACCGGCGTCGCCGACATGCCGCCCGGGTCGCCGATGGTCCCGCTGGGGGCGACGCTGTTCGGGCAGCTGTCGCTGGCCGCGTGCGCCGAGTGGCTGTGGTCGGGATACGCCGTGAAGCACCCGGAGCTCAAGGTCGCGATGTCGGAGGGCGGCATCGGCTGGGTGGCCATGCTGCACGACCGGCTCGAGAACATCGTCGACCGTTCGGGATACGGCGACTACTTCCCGGGCGACGTGCGCCCGGCCGACGTCTTGCACCGCAACTTCTGGTTCTGCACGATCGACGATCCGTCGACGATCTGCACACGTGACACCGTCGGTGTCGACCACGTCATGTTCGAGACCGACTACCCGCACGGCGACGGGACGTGGCCCGACTCCCAAGCCGTGTTCGAGAAGTTCTACGGCGGTCTGCCTTCCGACGAGATCGCGATGATCAGCCACGAGAACGCGGCGGCGCTGTTCCGTCACCCCCTGCCGTCACCCGGCAGCCCGCACGCGGTCGGCCTTCGTCGCTGACGCAGCGCCGCGGCGATGAGTGAGCTCTGGGAGCGCGGCGCGTTCGAGCTCGGCACGTCGATCCGCGACCGGGTGGTGTCGAGCCGCGAGGTTGTCGAGGCGCATCTCGCGCGCATCGAGAGCGTGAACCCGACTGTCAACGCGGTGACCGAAACGCTCGCCGGCGAGGCATTGGCGGCCGCCGACGAGGCCGACGCCGCGATCGCGCGCGGCGAGCCCACGAGCCCCTTCCACGGTGTGCCGTTCACCGTGAAAGAGTCGATCGACGTCGCCGGGTCGCCGACTACGCAGGGAGTCACCGCGCTCGCCGCCGTGATCCCTTCCCTCGACGCGCCGGCGATCACCAACCTGCGCGCGGCAGGCGGGATCCCGTTTGCGCGCAGCGGCGCCCCGGACCTCGCGCTTCGCTGGCACACCGACAACGACCTCCACGGACCGACCCGCAACCCGTGGGATCCGGCGCGCACCCCCGGCGGCTCGAGCGGTGGAGAGGCGGCCGCCCTGGCGACGGGCATGACACCGCTCGGCGTCGGCTCCGACCTCGGTGGCTCGTTGCGATGGCCGTCGGCGTGCTGCGGGACGGCCGCGCTGCGCCCGACCCTCGGTCGCGTTCCCGCGGCGACGTCGCTCGAGCCGGCCAACGCACCCTTGACGATGCAGCTCATGGCTGTGCAGGGCCCGATGGCGCGCGGGGTGCTCGACCTGCGCGTCGCCCTGGAGATCATGAGCCGCCCGAGCGATCGCGACCCGTGGTACACGCCCGTCCCGATCTCGGGCACCACGCTCCCGAACCCGATCCGCGTCGGCGTCGCCACCGATCCGTCCGGTCACGGCGTGGATGCGGACGTCGCGGCCGGCGTCCGACGCGTGGGTGACGTGCTCGCCGACGCCGGCTACGCGGTCGAGGAGGTCGCGCTCCCCGTCGTGACCGAAGCCTCGGACGTGTGGCTCACGCTTGTCCTCGCCGAGATCCGCATGATGTGG
>DATFPZ010000421.1:0-6947 GCA_035264545.1 Acidimicrobiia bacterium | reverse complement strand
CCACGCCGACGCTGCGCTCCTCGAGCGCGCCGTCGCCAACCTGGTCGACAACGCGGTGACGTGGTCCCCGTCTGACCAGTCGGTTCTCGTAGAAGCCAGCGCGATCGCGGGTCGGGTCGATCTCCGCGTCGTCGATCGGGGTCCGGGCATCCCCGCCGATCAACGTGAGCGTGTGTTCCTTCCTTTCCAACGCCTGGGCGATCAGTCGAACGGAACCGGTACGGGCCTTGGTCTCGCAGTGGCGCGTGGCTTTGTAGACGCGATGGGCGGCGAGATCACGGTCGAGGACACACCGGGTGGCGGCCTCACCATCGTCGTGAGCTTGGAGGTGGTGTCATGAGCCGGGTGCTCGTCGTCGACGACGAGCCGCAGATCCGTCGCGCGCTCGGCATCAACCTGCGTGCACGCGGGTATGACGTCGATCTCGCGCCCGACGGCGAGAATGCGCTCGACGTCGCGGCGCGCAACCACCCCGACGTGGTCGTGCTCGACCTCGGCTTGCCCGGCATCGATGGGGTGGACGTGATCCGCGGGCTGCGGGGGTGGTCGCAGGTGCCGATCGTCGTGCTCTCGGTGCGTGACGCCGAAGGCGACAAGGTCGCCGCGCTCGACGCCGGCGCCGACGACTACGTGACCAAGCCGTTCGGCATGGACGAGCTCCTGGCCCGGCTCCGTGCCGCGTTGCGCCGCACCGCCCCCGCCGAGGAGGAGGCAATCGTCGAGACCAGCGACTTCACGATCGACCTGGCGGCGAAGAAGGTACGGCGCGACGGCGGCGAGGTACGCCTCACCCCGACCGAATGGCATCTCGTCGAGGTCCTCGTCCGGAACCGTGGGCGACTCGTCGCCCAGCGCCAGCTCCTCCAGGAGGTGTGGGGACCGGAGTACCACGACGAGGCGAACTACCTCCGGGTGTTCATGGCCCAGGTGCGCCGGAAGCTCGAGCCCGAGCCGGCGCACCCCCGCTACTTCATCACCGAGCCCGGCATGGGCTACCGCTTCGAGCCCGCCGAGGGGTGATCGACCGCCGAATGCCGCGGGGGCTAATCCTCGCCGACGGCTCGCTGGAGCTCGGCGGCCTCGGCATCGGGATCGGCGGCGGCGACGGCCGCGGCGGCACGGTTGCGGCGGCGTTGTCGCAGCGCCTCGATCACCGGCGGCAGGATCGACAGCAGGACGATGAGGGCAATGATCGGCAGCAGGTACTTGTCGATGTCCTCGCCGATCGCCTCGCCGAGCACGTAGCCCGCCACCGTCACGCCCACGCCCCACACGAACCCGCCGACGACGTTGTAGGTCGTGAACGTACGGCGGTTCATCTCGCCGACGCCTGCGAGCACGGGCGCGAACGTGCGCACGATCGGCACGAAGCGCGCGAGGAGAATCGTCTTCGGCCCGTGCTTCTCGAAGAACTCCTTGGTGCGATCGACGTACTTCTGCTTGAAGATCCGAGAGTCGGGCCGGCGGAACAGCGCCGGACCGGCGCGATGACCGATCGTGTAGCCCACTTGGTCGCCGATGACCGCGGCGAGGAAGCAGCCGAGCGCGATGACTGCGATGTTGAGATTTCCCTGTGACGCCAGGATGCCCGCGGTGAAGAGCAACGAGTCACCGGGGAGGAAGAACCCGATCAGCAACCCGGTCTCGGCGAAGATGATGAGAAAGAGCCCGATCGTTGCCCACGGGCCGAACGATTCCAAGAGATCTCGGGGATCGAGGCTCAGTGCCGCCAACCGCATGGCTCGACACGATAGACAAGAAGGCACCTGGAGGTGATCCGGGACAAGGCAACGCAGGGAATGCCGAGGCAACGCCGTGGGGAATGTTTGACACGGACGCCCCGTTCGTGGCACCACGGTGAGGCCGACTTCCCCCGGTTGGCCCCTTCGTACCCAATACAACGAGGATTTCGCGGCGTCGACGGCTTTGCCGATCGTCGCCGCAGGAGCCCGAGCTTGCGAGGGCGACCAAAGGAGAGAGTGTGCCCAAGCCACTCGTGATCGTCGAGTCTCCGGCGAAGGCCCGCACCATCGCGGGCTATCTCGGCGCGGACTACGTCGTGGAGTCGAGCGTCGGGCACATCCGCGACCTGCCCAGCAACGCGAGTGAAGTCCCGAAGAAGTTCAAAGGCACCGACGCCGGCCGCCTCGGAATCGACGTGGAGAACCACTTTCAGCCGATCTACGTCGTTCCCAAGAAGAAGAAGGACGTCGTCAAGGAGCTGAAGGACGCGCTCAAGGACGCCAGCGAGCTCTATCTCGCCACTGACGAGGACCGCGAGGGCGAGGCGATCTCGTGGCACGTGCTCGAGGTGCTCGGCCCCGACGTGCCGGTCCGGCGCATGGTCTTCCACGAGATCACGCGCAGCGCCATCGAGGAGGCGATCCAGAACTGGCGCGAGCTCGACATGAAGCTGGTCGACGCGCAGGAGGGCCGCCGGGTGCTCGACCGCCTCGTCGGCTACGAGATGTCTCCCGTCCTCTGGAAGAAGATGATGCCGCGGCTGTCGGCCGGCCGGGTCCAGAGCGTGGCCACGCGCCTCGTCGTCGAGCGGGAGCGGGCCCGCATGGCCTTCCGGGCCGCCGAGTACTGGGACCTCGAAGGCACCTTCCAGGCCGCCGGCAACCGGTCCGCCGACAAGGACAACGCCGCATTCCCGGCCACGCTGGTCGAGCTCGACGGGAGCAAGGTGGCCAGCGGCCGGGACTTCGACGCCGCCACGGGCCAGGTCGCGACCGACGCCCGCGGGGGCGACCCCGTCGTCCATCTCCACCAGGCCGAGGCCGAAGCCCTCGTCGAACGGCTCCGCGACGTCGGGTACGAGGTCGCGTCGGTCGAGTCCAAGGCGTTCACCGAGCGGCCGAAGGCGCCGTTCACGACGTCGACCCTGCAGCAGGAAGCGGGCCGGAAGCTGCGGTTCTCGGCCGGGCGCACCATGCGCGTCGCGCAGGGTCTCTACGAGCGCGGGTACGTCACGTACGTCCGCACCGACTCGACGAACCTGTCCGACCAGGCGATCAACGGCGCCCGCGAGCAGATCCGCAGCCTGTACGGCACCGAGTACCTGCCCGACGCGCCGCGCACGTACCAGGGCAAGGTCAAGAACGCGCAGGAGGCACACGAGGCGATCCGTCCGGCCGGCGAGCACATGCGCAGTCCCGACGAGGTGCGCGGCGAGCTCGGCACCGACGAACGTCGTCTCTACCAGCTGGTGTGGATGCGCACCTTGGCGTCCCAGATGACGGACGCGCGCGCTCGGCGCGTGTCCGTTCGCCTGTCGGCGACCTCGACCGCGGGCGAGGCGGCGGTGTTCGCCGCGTCGGGCAAGACGTACGAGTTCCTCGGCTTCCGGCGCGCGTACGTCGAAGGCGCGGACGATCCCGCGGCCGAGCGCGAGGATGCAGAGTCGCCGATGCCGCCGCTCGCCGAAGGTGACGCCGTCCGCTGCGAGACGCTTGTCGCCGCCGGTCACAACACGCAGCCTCCGGCTCGGTACACGGAGGCGAGTCTCGTGAAGGAGCTCGAGGAACGCGGCATCGGCCGTCCCTCCACGTACGCGTCGGTGATCCAGACGATCACGCACGAACGTGGTTACGTCTGGAAGAAGGGCAGCGCCCTCGTCCCATCGTGGACGGCGTTCGCCAAGCTCCAGCTCATGGAGCGCCACTTCCCGCACCTCGTCGACTACGAGTTCACCGCCACGATGGAGGAGGCACTCGACCTCATCGCCAGCGGTGAGGGCGAGTCGGAGCACTGGCTGCACGACTTCTACTTCGGGAACGGTCAGCGCGGTCTGAAGGACCTCGTCGGCGAGGAGCACCTCGCCGAGATCGACCCGCGCGAGGTCAACACGGTCGAGATCGGCAAGGACGACGACGGCCGGACGATCAACGTGCGGGTCGGGAAGTTCGGCCCGTACCTCGAACGCGACGACGAGCGCGCCTCGCTCGCCGACGACATCCCGCCCGACGAGCTCACCGTGGACCTCGCCGTCGAGCTGCTCGCGCGCGCCGCCGAGGGGCCGCAAGTGCTGGGCAAGGACCCGGACACCGGGCTCGAGGTGATCGCCCGCGACGGCCGCTACGGCCCGTACGTGCAGCTGGGCGAGCTCATCGACGGCGAGGAGAAGCCGAAGACCGCGTCGCTGCTGTCTTCCATGAGCCTCGACACGATCACGTTCGAGGACGCGCTCAAGCTCCTGCGCCTCCCCCGTGAGGTCGGTACCGATGCCGACGGTCACAAGATCACCGCCCACAACGGTCGTTACGGCCCCTACCTGAAGAAGGGGAAGGAGAGTCGCAGCCTCGAGACCGAGGACGAGATCTTCACGGTCACGGTGGAGCGGGCGGCGGCCCTGTTCGCCCAGCCCAAGCAGCACCGGCGGCGGACCAAGCCGCCCATCGCCGAGCTGGGCGAGCATCCCGACACCGGCGCTCCGGTGCGCGTGCTCGAGGGTCGGTACGGCCCCTACGTGACGGACGGGTCGCTGAACGCGACGATCCCGCGCGGCACCGACCCGAAGTCCGTGAACCTCGAAGAGGCGGTCGAGCTCCTGCGGGAGCGCGAGTCCCGCGGCCCCGCCAAACGCGCCCGGAAGACGACCAAGAAGAAGGCGGGCGGCACCAAGAAGAAGTCGACGGGCACCAAGAAGAAGGCCGGCGCCCGCTCGCGCGGCGGCCGCGATGGCAAGCGGGGCAAGAAGCCGCCGGCCACCGCCGCCGAGGTCGTGGCCACGATGAAGGCACCCGCCGTCGCGCCCGACGACGGAAACGGCCGCAAGGACGCGCCCGTCGCACCCGAACGGGCATAAGCCGCGCCTGTCGGGGTCAGCGGCGCTCCACCTAACCTGACCCGCGCGATGGCGGAGAAGCCGGCACCGTTCATCCCCGCCTCACCCGAGGAGACCGGCCTGCCGCCGGCCTTCTGGCGCGTCTTCGGCACCCGCTCGTTCTTCAAGTTGTGGGTTGCTCAGGTCGTCTCCAGCCTGGGCGACTGGATCGGGATCATCGCGATCCTCGCGATCGCGGCCCGTGTGTCGGGTGGGTCCGGAGCAGCGGTCAGCCTCGTGATGGTCGCCCGGGTCGTACCGGGGTTCTTCCTCGCAACCGTCGGCGGCGTCATCGTCGACCGCTTCGACCGCCGCCGGGTGATGGTCGCTTGCGACTTCGGACGGGCCGGGCTCCTCGCGCTGCTCCCGTTCGTCGACAGCCTCGTCGGGCTGGTCATCGTGTCGTTCGCGCTGGAGATCCTCTCGCTGTTGTGGGGTCCGGCCAAGGACGCGTCGATTCCCAACCTCGTCGACACGAAGCAGCTGACGTCGGCGAACTCGCTCGGTCTCTTCGCCGCGTTCGGGACGTTTCCCGTGGCGTCACTCGCGTTCGCGCTGCTCTCGTACGCCGCGGTGTGGCTCAGCGGCTTCAGCGCATTCGCCTCCCTCAACGTCGATCGGGAGTTCCTCGCGCTCTGGGTCGACGGGGTGACGTTCCTCGTGTCGGCGTTGATCATCTTCCGGTTGCCAATCCCGCGCACGACGCACCGGCAGGGCGAGCGGGTCGACTGGACGGCGACCCTCCGCGACATCTCCGAGGGCATCGGCTTCATCCGTCACGACCGCCTCGTCCGCGCCGTGATCATCGGCATCGGCGTCGGGATCATCGGAGGTGGCGCGATGATCCCACTTGGCCCCGTCTTCGCCGATCAGGTGCTGGGCGGCGGGAGCGCAGCGTTCGGTTTGCTGATGACCGCGCTCGGGTTCGGCGCGGCGATCGGCGTCGTTTCACTGCTCGCCGTGCAACGACGGTTGTCGCGCGAGACGGTGTTCCAGTTTGCCGTCATGGCAACCGGCCTCGCCCTCATCGCGACGGCGGCGACATCGAGCACCTTGTTAGCCGTGCTGTTGACGGCCGTCGTCGGCGCCTGCGCCGGGACCTCGTACGTGACCGGCTTCACCGTCCTCCAGGAGAACGTGAGCGACGAGCTGCGAGGCCGCACGTTCGCGGCGCTCTACACGGTGATCCGGTTGTGCCTGCTGATCTCGCTGACGATCTCGCCGCTGTGGGCCGACGGTTGGGACGCGGTGTCTGACGCGTTGTTCACGGACCGCGCGGTCGAGCTCGGCGGAGCGACGTACGCGCTCCCCGGCGTTCGGTTCGCGTTGTGGGGTGGCGGGCTCATCGCCTTCTTCGCCGGCTTCGTGTCATGGCGCGCCGTGCAGCGCGCGCGCAAGCGCGAACGCCGGCACGTCGCCTCGGGCGTCGCGCCCGAGCCGGGTTCGTAGATGGCGGCATTCATCGTCCTCGAGGGAGGCGACGCCAGCGGCAAGAGCACCCAGGCCCGGCGCCTCGCCGATCGGCTCCGGTCCCGGGGACGTGACGTGGTCGAGACGTTCGAGCCCGGCGCGACGCAGGCGGGGGCGGCCATCCGCGCGCTCCTGTTGGAGGGTGACGGGCCCATCGATCCGACGACCGAGGCTCTCCTCCTCGCCGCCGACCGGGCGCAGGAGGTCGCCGATGTCATCCGTCCCGCGCTCGCCCGCGGCGCCGATGTCGTGAGCGACCGGTTCGTGCCGTCGTCGCTGGCGTATCAGGGCGTCGGGCGCGGACTCGGCGTAGAGAAGGTCGAGAAGCTGAACCGCTGGGCGATCGGCGGCTTGGAGCCCGACGTCATCGTCGTCCTCGACGTCGACGACGCGGTCGCCACCTCCCGGCGTGACGCGCCGGGTGACCGGCTCGAACGGGCCGGGGCCGAGTTCCACGCCGCGGTACGGGACGCATACCGCTCGCTCGGCGTGGATCGGGGGTGGGTCGTGATCGACGGGAACGCCGACGTCGAGATCGTGGGGGAACGCGTCTGGGAGGTCGTGAGGGCGCGCCTCAGCCTCTAGCCCCGCGCTCCACCCGTTGAGCCGTAGATTGACGGCCATGTGGGAAAGGGTCGTCGGTCAAGAG
>DATFPZ010000420.1:0-2822 GCA_035264545.1 Acidimicrobiia bacterium | reverse complement strand
GGGCTCGTCGGCGGTGTGGCTCCAGCACGACGCCGACGGCGACGCAAGCTACGAGGCGTTCCTGACCGGAGCGTCGAAGGCCGATCCGGCCGTCGATGTCGACCCATCGGCCGCGCTCCTGCTGATCTACACGGCCGCGTTCTCGGGACGGCCGAACGGCGCCATGCTCAGCCACAGGGCGCTCATCACGCAGGGAATCGTGATGGGACGCCTGTCCGACATTGACGCCGATTACGTGTACTTGAACAGCGGGCCGTTGTTCCATATCGCGACGTTCATGACCACGCTGGCGACGTTCGTCGCCGCCGGCACGAATGTCTTCACTCGCCGCGTCGACCCCGAAGAGCTCTGCCGGCTCATCGAATCTGAGCGCTGTACAGGCGCCTTCGTCGTCGGGCCCACGATCAAGCAGATCCTCGAGGCCAACAAGGACCACCGCTACGACCTGAAGAGCCTCCGGGCGTTCCGTGGGAAGCCGGAGTGGAACGAGATGATCACTGTCGACACGAGCCCGTGGGCCCGGCATCCCGGTGGGTACGGACAGACAGAGGTCATGGGCATGCTGACCTTCAACACGCTCGCTCACTCCCCCATCGGCACGCACGGACGCCCGTCCCCCGTCGTCCAAGTCAGGATCGTCGACCCCGACGACCGCGAGCTCCCCGTCGGCGAGACGGGCGAGATCGTCGCCCGCGGGCCGACCGTGATGAACGGCTACTGGAACCGGCCCGAGGAGAATGCTCGCCGCCAGCGCGGCGGCTGGCACCACACGAGCGATCTCGGCCGTCGCGAAGCCGACGGGACCATCACGTTCATCGGGCCGGCGACGCGCATGATCAAGTCGGCCGCCGAGAACATCTACCCCGCCGAGGTCGAGGGGTGCGTCGCCAAGCATCCGGCCGTCGCCGAGTGCGCCATCATCGGTGCTCCCGACGCGCAATGGACGCAGAGCGTGAAGGCGATCGTGGTGCTGAACCAGGGCGCGAAAGCGACCGCCGAAGAGATCATCGACCACTGCCGCGCCCACATTGCCTCGTACAAGAAGCCTCGCACGGTGCAGTTCGTCGAGAAGCTGCCGCGTGACGGCTTCGCAGTCGACTACCGGGCCCTCGACGAGCAGTTCGGCGGAGGCGGCTACCCGGGCGGGAGGAATCGGAGCGCGTGAGCGACGCTGGCGCGCCGGTCGTCCGCATCGGCGATCCCGGCGGCCCGTACCGGCGGCGAATCCGCACGGTCGCGGTCGACGACGGCACAGTCGAGGGCGGGCTCGAGGACGACTTCCATCACTTCGAGATCACGTTGCGTCACGACCGCGAGCGCGTGACGAGCATCGAGTCCCGGTCCCGCCGGTGGCCGTGGAGCACGTGCCCCGACGCGGCCGCCAACCTGGGCCCGATCGAGGGCATGCCCTTGTCGACTCACTGCACGGCGATCGCCGAGGTCGCCGATCCACGCATGAACTGCACCCATCAGTTCGACCTCACCGGTCTCTGCGTCAGCCACGCCGCACGCGATGACCAACGGCGCCAGTACGACGCCGAGCTGCCACCCGCCGTGGACGGCATCACCCACCCGCGCCTGTGGCGCGACGGCGAGCTCGTGCTCGCGTGGACGCTGTCGACGCGCGAGCGCGGGCTGGTCGACAGCCCGCCGTACGACGAGGCGCCGTGGCGGGGCGGGTTCTTCCGCTGGGCCGACGCGACGCTCGATCCCGATGCGGCCGAGGCTGCGATCGTGCTGCGGCGGGCATGCGAGATCGGGATGGGCCGCGGCATGGACCTCGAGGCCGTCGACTCGGCCGCCGAGCTCGGCCCGATGATGGGAGCGGTGTGCTACACGATGCAGCCGTCGGTCATGCCGGTCGCGTTCCGCAACCGCGGCAGCATCCGCGACTTCGCCCGTCATCCCGACGCGCTCCTCGAGGATCAGTAGCCGGGGGTGCCCCCGCTCGACCCGCTCGTGGTCGAAGGCGCTGACGGCTCGTTGCCGGTGGTGACGACGTGCCACGTGAACTGCCGGCCGTCGAACGCGTCGTCGAGCCCATCGCCGCCGATCTGCCCGGACTGGTCCTCCGCGAATCGGTAGACCGGGTCACCGTTGAAGGTCACCTGGGTCTTGCCGTCGGGACGTGTGAGCACGCCGAGGGTGCCGCCGGTCACGTTGCCCGTCGGCTGGCCCTGGATCGTCAGCGGGTCCCAGAACTCCAGGCACGCGCCGGTGCACCGAACTGTGCCGTCCGCCTCCTGGTCGGACGTGTACAGCGCCTTGCCGTCGGCATCGACCAGCACCGACTTGCCGTCGACTCGCTTCGTCGCCACCGTGGTCGCGCTGCCCTGCGACGACGCGCTCGATCCCTTGGACGAGTCGCCCCCTCCGCTACCGCCGCACGCGGCAAGCAGGATCGCGGCGGCAACGGCCGTCGCCGGTGCAAGCAGTCGCTTCATGTCCGGACCTCCCGTCGAGATGTTGATTCGATTGCGGGCCGCCGGCCTGGCGACCTCGTGGGAACGTGGCGGGCGACGAGGTACATGCCGAGTAGCGCGACGGTCGCGATCTCGCTCACCTGCGAGAACCGGATCGCGCCGGGGTTGTAGCCCGGCTCCATGAACCCGAACAGCGGCCTGCGCTCGGCGATGAGCAAGAAGACGTACGACACCGCCGCGACAGCGATGCCGCTCAGCGCCAGGCCCGCGACTACGAGAGCGCCCCAACGCCTCGACAGCCGCTCGAACGGCACGAGCAGCCCCACGCCGAGGACGGTCGCGCCGACGAAGTTCAGGACGAACAATGTCCCGATCGTCGGGATCGCCGAGTAGAGGTCG
>DATFPZ010000419.1:0-6217 GCA_035264545.1 Acidimicrobiia bacterium | reverse complement strand
GCGGCGGCCCTCCGGTCGCGGACGCGCGCGGGCGGCGCATCCTCGATCTGCTCGTCGCCGACCCGAATGTCGACCTGCTCCTCGTCCCGATCACCGGGGCGGTGGAGCTGTTCAGCGAGCCGTTCACCCGCGACCTCGTCGAGGTGGCGAAGACCACCGACAAGCCCATCTTCGTGATCTGGGGCGCGCCGCCCGGGACGGACGACACGTTCTACTTCCGGCTGCTCGACGGCGGCCTGCCCGTGTTCCGCACGTTCGCGAACTGCGTGAAGGCGGTGCGCGCCTACGTCGATTACTGGGAGTTCGCCGCCCGCTACCGGTCGCCGTTCGCGGACGCCGCGACGGAGCCGTCGCCGGCCGCCGCGAAAGCGCGCCGCGCGCTCGCCGGTGGCGCGCCCGGCGACGCGCTCTCGGAGCACGCGTCGAAGCAGCTACTCAAGCGGTACGGCGTGCGGTCGAGTCGCGACATCTTGTGCGACAGCGCGGCCCAGGCGGTGCAAGCGGCGAAGTCGATCGGCTACCCCG
Organism: Acidimicrobiia bacterium; assembly: GCA_035264545.1. Taxonomy (GTDB): domain Bacteria; phylum Actinomycetota; class Acidimicrobiia; order IMCC26256; family JACDBD01; genus JALZAA01. The sequence continues at coordinate 5,692 of DATFPZ010000419.1, read as the reverse complement.
TCGTGATGAAGGTGTCGTCGCCCGAACTGACGCACAAGAGCGAGCTCGGCCTCGTACGGGTCGGGGTCGGGTCGGCGCGCGAGGTCCGCACCGTCTACGACGAGCTCATGGCCCGGGCCCGGCGCGCGGGTGGGAAGAAGGCCCTCATCGACGGCGTGCTCGTGTGCGAGACGGTGAGCGGCGGCGTCGAGACCGTGGTCGGCGTCTCGCAGGACCCGCTGTTCGGCCCCGTGGTGATGGCCGGGCTGGGTGGCGTGTTCGTCGAGGTGCTCCGGGACGTCACGTTCCGGGTCCCGCCCTTCAGCGCCGACGAGGCCCGGCGCATGGTGCGCGAGCTCCGGGGCTTCCCGCTGCTCGAAGGCGCGCGCGGCCGGAAGCCGGCCGATGTGGACGCGTTCGTCGGTGTCATCATGAACGTGCAGCGGCTGGCCACGGATCTCGCCGGCGACGTACGGGAGCTCGATATCAATCCGTTGATCGTGCGGCCGCGCGGTGCGGTCGCCCTCGATGCCCTGGTGGTGCGCACATGAACGAGACGATCGAGGACGTCCAGCGTCAGCTGGAGGACGGCGTGCTGTGGATCACGCTGAACCGACCCGACGCCGGCAACGCGATGACCGTCGCGATGCGCAACGAGATCATCGAGTGGCTGGACGGCGCCTCACTCGACCCGTCCGTGCGTGCGGTCGTCCTCACCGGTCGGGGCGAGAAGGGCTTCTGCACCGGCGCCGACTTGCGCGAGGCACGCGCTCCGCTGCCGAAGCCGCCGGGCGCGCCCGACTCGATCGTCGGCGACGCCGGCCGGACGATCCAACGGGGCTTCCAACGCTTGATCGCGTCGATCCTCGACTGCGAGAAGCCCGTGATCGCGGGCGTCAACGGCACCGCCGCCGGCGGCGGCATGCACCTCGCGCTCGCGAGCGACCTCGTGATCATGGCCGAGGAGGCCCGCTTCATCTCGGTGTTCATCCGGCGCGCCATCGTCCCCGACGCCGGTGGCCCCTACCTGCTCACGCGTCTGGTCGGCCCCCAGAAGGCGAAGGAGCTGTTCTTCTTCGGCGACGACGTCTCGGCGGCCGAGGCCGAGCGCATCGGTCTCGCCAACAAGATCGTGCCCCGGTCCGAGCTCGACAAGACGCTCGGTGAGTGGGCGGGGCGACTCGCCAAGGCGCCGACACGGGCCATCGCGTTCACCAAGTGGCTCACGAACCGGGCGCTCGAGACCGACCGGGCGGGCTCGTTCTGGGACGAGGCCTACGCCCAGGAGCTCGTGACCCGTTCGGAGGACACGCTGGAAGGCCGAGCCAGCTTCATCGAGCGGCGTCCCCCCGAGTTCAAGGGCTGGTAGCCGTGCGGACGAGCCTCGCCGAGGGAGCGGAGTAGTCGTGGCCGGGCCGCTCGCCGATCGCACCGCCATCGTCGGCGTCGGGCAGACCGCGTTCGCCAAGGGCCTGCCGGACTCCGAGCTGTCGCTCGCGTGCCAGGCGATCTCGGCCGCGCTCGACGACGCCGGCGTGCAGCCGGCCGAGGTCGACGGAATGGCGATGTTCTCGATGGAGGATGGCCGCGAGGTCGACGTCGCCCGCAACCTCGGTCTCGGCGACATCACGTTCTTCTCGGAGATCGGCTACGGCGGCGGCGCGGGCTGCGGCGTTGTCGGTCACGCGGCAATGGCCGTCGCCACGGGCCAATGCAACGTGGCCGTGGCGTGGCGGGCGCGCAAGCGCGCCGCCAAGGGGAGTCGGCCGTGGGCCCAGGTGAGCCGGCGGATCACCGGCCACTGGCAATGGAGCCGTCCCTTCGGCGTCATCCGCCCCGTGGACGAGATCGCCATGCTCACGCGCCGGTACATGCACGAGTTCGGTGCGACCCGCGACCACCTCGCCAACGTGGCGGTCGCGTTCCGCAAGCACGCCAACCGCAACCCGGCGGCGACGATGCACGACAAGCCGCTCACGCACGAGCAGTACATGGATGCCCGCTGGATCTCCGAGCCGCTGTGCCTGTTCGATAACTGCCTCGAGACCGACGGCGCGCTCGCAGCGGTCATCGTCTCAGCCGATCGGGCGAAGGATCTTCCGCAGCCGCCGGCGTACGTCCATTCGTTCGCGCAGAGCATCCCGCAGCAGCATCAGGTCATGACGAACTACTTCAACGACGACCCGCTGCTCGGCCCGTCGTACGCGTGCGCAACCCGCCTGTGGGCACAAGCAGATGTGAAGCCCGATGACGTGCCGGTGGCGCAGATCTACGACGCGTTCAGCCCGCTCATCCCGTTGTCGCTGGAGGGCTACGGCTTCTGCGGGCGCGGCGAAGGCGCCGCGTTCACCGACGACGGCGCCCTCGAGTGGCCCGACGGCCGCCTCCCGACGAACACCTCGGGCGGCGGGATGTCGGAGGCGTACGTGCACGGCTTCAACCTGGTGCTCGAAGGCGTGCGACAGATGCGCGGCACGTCGACCAGCCAGGTCGACGGGGCGGAGACGTGCCTGGTCACGAGCGGCGAGGGCGTGCCGACGAGCGCGCTCCTCCTGCGGAGGTAAACGGTGGAAGCCGACTTCCTGCTCCCCGACGTCGAGGACCCCGACGCGGCCGAGTTCTGGGCCGGCTGCGCACGGGGCGAGCTTCTCGTTCAGACGTGCAAGAGCTGCGGGGTCCGGCGGATGCCGCCGCGCCCGATGTGCCCGCGCTGCCGCTCGCTCGAGTACCGCTGGGACCCGATGTCGGGGCGGGGAACGATCTGGTCGTTCATCGCGCCGCACCCACCGCTCTTGCCCGCGTACCAGGAGCTCGCGCCCTATAACGCAATCGTCGTTGCGCTCGACGACGACCCGACGCTGCGGTTCGTCGGCAACCTCGTCGAGACGCCCGACGGCGCGATCAACGAGATCGATCCGGCCACGATTCAGATCGGCGACCCGGTGCGCGTGGTCTTCCACCGGGTGGAGGACGTCACCCTCCCCCGCTGGATTCGAGCCTGAGCGCCCTCCCGGTCAGCCCGTGAAGCGGGCAACCCCGACCACGGCCACCGCGGCACCTGCTTCGGCACCACCTTCACCGGGCGGAGGCGGAGGGGGCGGAGGAGGCTCGGCCGGGCCGTAGCAAACGAACCAGTGGCTGATGGCGCCGAGCTGACCGCCGTTGTTCAACGGCGGGATCATGTCGGGGAAATTGCCCCGATAGACGTTGTAGCCGTTGCCGCCCTTGACGACGACCGCGTTCACCTGCACGGCGGGGTTCAACACCGTCACGTTCAGCGTGTTGCCGCCCGTGACGGTCCCGCTCACGTTGGCATCGCTGTTGTCCCCGTTGCCGTTCGTGAAGAGGATGCTGGGCGAGCTATCCCCGACATCCGCGCACGTCGTCGCGTTGCCGTCGAAGAATTCCGCCCGGGCGTCGGACGCCGAATCGGCGGCCGCGGTGCCGACGAGTCCGGCTGTCGCCAGTGCCGCGCCGAGAAGACCGCCGGCCAAGCACCGGGCTACCAGCCGCCGCCGCCCGCGATCAGACTTCACACGTTCCATCTCAGGTACCTCGCCCTTCCGCCCCGATGGTCAAGACCCGGGCAACGTAGTGGGCGATCACCGCGCCTGCAACATTTCTGGTCGATCGGAGAAGAATGGTGCGCTCCGTGACCGACCCGCCACTCACTGCGCGCGAGGTCGTGGGGGTAGCACCCGCCTGAGCGATCTTCTTGTCAGCCCGTAACGCGCGGCGTCACCGTGACCGCGGCCGCAACACCCAAAGTGCGCGGACTCCTCCATCGGTCCAAACCAGTCCTTGGCCGCCTGGTGCAACCGTCGCGCTTCGTGTGTATTGTCCGCGAACCCGCTCACAGGACCGAGCGCATCTTCCAGGGCATGAGTGCACCCGTCGGCGAGCTCTTCGAATCTCACATCATCTCCTGACGTGGCGACGACCGAGTTCGGCGACGTGCTCCTGGCCGCCCAGCAGGGTGCCCAGTGGGCGATCGCCGTCTTGTGGCAGGACCTCCATCCGCGGCTGCTTCGGTTCCTCCGCGGGCTCGATCCTGTAGCGGCAGAAGACGTCGAGGCCGACACCTGGCTCGTCGCCGCTCGCGACCTCGCGCGCTTTCGCGGCGACGACCAACAGTTCCGCGCGTGGATGTTCACCATCGCCAGGAACCGTCTCATCGACTGGCGACGGCGTGAAGCACGCCGACGTATCGTTGCGGTGACGCCGGACGTCCTCGGCGGGCATGCCGCCGAAGACGACCCAGCCGTGACCGCCGTCGACGTGCTCAGGGCTGACGCAGCGGTCGCGCTTGTACGTTCGTGCCTGCCGCGAGATCAAGCCGAAGTGATCCTGCTCCGTGTTCTCGGCGGGCTCGATGTGGACGAGGTTGCGGCGATCGTCGACAAGCGCCCGGGGAACGTACGCGTCCTCCAGCACCGTGGCCTCCGACGATTGGCCGAGCAGCTCTCCCACGAGGCACCCGCGCGCCGGGGTGTAACGGGATGACCGCCCGTGACGGTTACCCGCGCGAGATGGACCCGTTCGCGCTCGACCCCGGCACCTCCGAGGGCCTCGTGACAGGCGTGGTGGACGCCGGCGATGCGCCGCCCGAGTATCGGGCCGTCGCGCGCACTCTGCACGGATTGCGAGAGTTCCCTGAGAGCGCGGAGGCGACCGACGATCCGGCCGCGGTCGAGAGGATCGCGGCCGCGGTTGTGCTCGAGCGGCGCGCTCGCCCCCGGCGACACACAATCGGGTTCGCTTCGCGGGCGGCGAGGCTCGCGGCCGCAGTCACCATTGCCGGTGGCGTCTCCGTGGCCGGAGGGCTCGCATCGGCGGGGGCGTTGCCCGAGCCGGCCCAGAACTTCGCCTCCGCGGTGCTGGGCAAGGTGGGTATCTCGGTCCCGACCGGCGGCAAGGATTCCGCTGTCGTCGACACGCCGCCGACGACGACCTCTCATCCCGCGCCGACGAGCTCCGGTCAGCCGAGCCCGAGCGCGCCGGACCCAGCCGACGCCGCGACTCGTCCTGACCTCCCGAGCCCCACGGCTCCCGGCAACGGCCAAGGCGACGTTAGCGACACCGAATCCCACGGGACTCCCCCGAGCCCGGCGAGCGGTCAAGGGAACGGCAAGCCGTCCAACGGTCCAGCCCCAGCCGAGAACGGGAACGGCCACGGCCGGTAATCCGCTGTAACGCGCACGGCTCCCGGAACGTTCTCCTCGGTCGACACCCGGCTCACGCCCGGGAGGTCCTGCGTTCCTGCGGAGGCGGACGAATCCACGACGCTCCTGAGCCCCCTCTCGGCCGACGTCCGGTCGCCGGCCGAGAGGCTCAGGAGGCTTTTCGTCACGCGCGCGATGTGACCTTCGTTGTACTGGGAGGCGCGCACGGACCTCGGGCGGTGGGTGACCGTTCCAGAAGGTAGAACGAGCCCCGCACCGTGGTCCGATCTCGATCCTATTGATTCGCGCATCGGCACGAATCATCCGGGTACAGCCCCCGGAAGTGCCGGACGGGTGTCTACTCGTCGAGCCCGAAGATGCGGACCGCGTTCCCGCCGATCATCCGGTCACGCTCGTCGGCGGGGATGTTGCCCATCGTGTCCTCGATCACCTTCCGCGAGTACGGCCAATCGTTGCCGTGGTGCGGGTAGTCGCTCGACCACATGATCGTGTCGACGCCGACGCGCTCGCGCAGCTCGATGCCGGACCGG
>DATFPZ010000418.1:0-2274 GCA_035264545.1 Acidimicrobiia bacterium | reverse complement strand
ACGCCGACGACGTGATGGCCACGATGCCGCGCATGGGCAACTACGCGATGTTCACGTCGCTGTTCAACATCACCGGCCAGCCCGCCATCTCGCTGCCGCTGCACTGGACGCCCGACGGGTTGCCCGTCGGCGTGCAGCTCGTCGCCGCGTACAGCCGCGAAGACGTGCTCATCCGTCTCGCATCGCAGCTCGAGCAAGCCCGGCCGTGGGCCGGCCGCCGTCCGCCGGTGGCGGCTCCCTGATCTGCCTCAATCGGCGAGTAACCGGGCGAGGTCGGCGCCGTTCGCCTGCGCGTAGTCCTCGAAGCAGTTGTTCATGAGGACGTGCGTGGTCTCGGTGTGTGCCGCCAGCTCGCGCAGGCGGGGCACCCACTCCTCGAGCTCGCGCTCGGAGTACCGGTACCGGAATCGCTTCTGCACCGAGCCGCTCTCCCATTCGGCATCGTTGTGACCGTGGAAGCGCATGACCGCCAGCTCCGACGATGTCGCCGCCACGACCGGCGGCACGGAGCTCTTGAACCCCTGCGGCATGTCGACGCACACGTACGGCAGCTGGTGGGTCTCGAGGAGCTCCAGCGTCTCGTCACGGTTGTCGTCGCTCAGCCACGACTTGTGGCGAAACTCCACGCAGATCCGTCGCGGCTTGGCGCGTTCGGCGCACTCGACGAGATAGTCCTTGTTCGACCGCCTGATCGTGAACCACGGTGGGAACTGGAACAACACCGCGCCCAGCTTCCCGTTCCGGTCGAGAGGCGCGAGCGAGTCGAAGAAGCTCGACCAGAGATACTCGACCGCGTCCTCGTCGAGGTCCTTGGGGTAGACGCGTTCTTTGCCCTCGGGCCGCATCTCCTGCGGGAGAGCGGTCGCCTTCGTCGGGTGCTGGGTGAGGATCGAGAAGGCCTTGATGTTGAACGTGAACCCGGGCGGCGTGCGCTGCGCCCACTGCTGCACGACCTGTTGCCGGGGCGGGTAGTAGTAGGTCGAGTCCACCTCGACCAGCGGGAACTGCGACGCGTAGTACTTGAGGCGCGCCTCGGCGCTCGTCGCGTCGTCCGGATACCAGCCCGACTTGATCAACGACTTGTCGGTCCACGACGCCGTGCCGACGAGGATCCGGCCCACGGCCTACGGCCCCGTCCCGCCCGCGTCGACCAGCCCTTCACGCACCGCGAGCAACGCCGCCTGGGTGCGGTCGTGCACGCCGAGCTTCATCAGGATGTTGCTCACGTGGGTCTTCACCGTCTTCTCCGACACGACGAGGGTGTCGGCGAGCTCCCGGTTCGACATCCCGCGCCCGAGGAGGCCGAGCACCTCCCGCTCGCGCGGCGTCAGTGATGCAAGGTCGCCGGCCGGCGGCGGGTGCGCGACCTCCTCCATCACGCGTCCCGCGATCTGCGGGTCGAGCAGGGCCTCGCCCTCGTGCACGAGCCGGACGGCCGCTTCGAGCCCGGACGGGTCGACGTCCTTGAGCAGGTATCCGGCCGCGCCGGCTTGGACGGCCGGGATCACCTGGTCGTCGGATGCGAAGCTCGTGAGCACGACCACGCGCGTGTCGGGGACGCGCTCGCGCAGACGCCGGATCGCGGCGACACCGCCTCCGCCCGGCATCACGAGGTCCATGAGCACGACGTCGGGACGAAGCCGTTCGACGGCGGTCACCGCCGCCTCTCCGTCGCCGGCTTCGCCGGCGACCTCGATCCCGGGACGCGATTCGAGGAACGTGCGGAGTCCTTGCCGCACGACGGGGTGGTCGTCGGCGAGGAAGACCCGGATGGCGGGCGGCTCAGCCACCCGGGACCTCCACGCGCACCGTCGTGCCCGAACGAGGCGCGGTCTCGATCGTGAGCGCCCCGCCGAGGGACTCGGCCCGCTCCCGCATCGACGTGAGGCCGAGGCGGCGTTCGTGGATCGCGCGTGCGGCGGGGTCGAAGCCCACGCCGTCGTCCCGCACCGTGATCGTCACCGTGCCGTCGGCGGCGTCGACGTCGACCACCACCGATTCCGCCCGAGCGTGGCGGACGGCGTTGTTCAGGGCCTCCTGGACGATGCGGTACAGCTCGATCTCGACGGTCGACGCGAGGTCAGGTGTGCCGTGGACCCGCAGGTCCGCTTTCAGACCGTGGGCCCGCCCGAGGACCTCGAGGTCCTTGCCGACGGTGGCGACGAGCCCGTCCGCTTCGAGGCGCGGTGGTCGCAGCTCGAAGATCAGTGAGCGCAGCTCGGCCTGCGTCTCGCGGGCGAGCTGCCGGACGTGTTCGATCTCGGCTTCGGCGCG
>DATFPZ010000417.1:0-9501 GCA_035264545.1 Acidimicrobiia bacterium | reverse complement strand
CACGTCGAGCGACTCGCTCGCGCGGTCGAGCAGGCGCGCGATCGCGGCCGTGATCGGCCGGTACCGGCCCGGCGCGTTGTGACGCACGACGGCCGGAATCGCGTTCGCTCCCGGATCGGCGGCGGGGAACAGGGACTCGAGCTCGACGACCGGGACCACACCGCCCAGCCAGCGGAAGCTCGCCACGAAGACGAGCTGGAGCTGCGCGACGACCGGGCCTACGACGCGGACGAAGAGGTCGTGGAAGCGGCCGTCCTGGAAGTGATCCTCGACGCCCGCGCCGCCGACCCAGCCGACGCGGCCGTCCACGACGACGAGCTTGCGGTGGTCGATGTGGCCGAGGCCGGCCACGTTCCACTTCAGGGCGCCCTGCGAGCCCAGCGGGCCGGTCGCACTCCGAAGCTTCGTCGCGCGGACGACGCAGACCTCGATGCCCGCGCTCGTCAGCCGCTCGTAGAGCTCGCGTGAGCCTTGCTCGGGGTCGGTGCCGTTGCTGTCGACGACGAGGCGAACCTTGACGCCTTCAGCCGCCTTGGCGGTCAGCGCGTCGGCGAATGCCTCCCCGACGACGCCCGGCCTGAAGCCGAACTGGTTGATGTGCACCGACGAGGTGGCGGAGCGAATGTCCTCGAGCATCGGCGGGTAGAAATTGCGGCCCTCGACGTGGACGTCGGCCGACGCAGCGCTGCTCTCGTCGAACGCGAGCGCGAGGTCGCCGCGGTCGACCGGGCCGGCCAGCAGGCGGTCGGCATGCTCACGGATCCGATCGTTCGGAACCGGTATTCCGGCCGCAGCGGTCACGCGGGCTACACGGCCGCGGGCGCGGCCGCGGCCCCCGGTTCCTCTCCCCGGTGGTCGAGCAGCTTCCCGAGCTCGAACGCCGCCAGGAAGACGATCGCGCCGACCAGGCAGATCCCCCACTGTGCGCTCGTGAGCGGAACCGTGTCGAAGATCCGCTGCAACGGCGACAGCGCCGTGACGAGGAACGTCAGCAGCAGCGCCGCGCCGACCAGTTGCACGAAGCGGCGGTTCTCGATCGTGTAGCGCTTGAAGATCGTCCCGGTCGGCTCACGGACCTCGAGCGCGGCGATGATGTGCATGAGCGAGAGCGCCGTCAGGCCCATCGTCGTCGCCACGACGAGGTCGTCGTAGCGAGCCTCGCCCCAGGCGACCACGCCGAGGGTGAGCGCCGCCATCACCACGCTGATAATGCCGAGCCGGATGCCGAGGGCGCGGTCGATGATCGGGGCGCTCGCATCCCTCGGCTTTCGCCTCATCAGGCCCGGCGCGGGCGCGTCGAAGCCCAGCCCGATCGCCAGCAGCACGTCAACGGCGAAGTTGATCCAGAGGATCTGCAGCGGGGTGAGCGGCGTTCCGCCGGCGATGTCGAAGATCGCCGCGCCGAGGAACGTGAGGATGAACCCGCCCAGCATGATCATCTGGACGCGGACGTATTTCATCAGGTTGTCGTAGATGCCCCGGCCTCCCTCGACGGCGGTGACGATGGTGGCGAAGTTGTCGTCGGTGAGGATCATGTCGCCGGCTTCCTTCGTCACCTCGGTGCCGGTGATCCCCATCGCCACGCCGATGTCGGCTCGCTTGAGCGCCGGCGCGTCGTTGACGCCGTCGCCCGTCATCGAGACCACGTTTCCCTGCTTCTTGAGCGTGTCGACGAGGCGGACCTTGTCCTCCGGCGCAACGCGAGCCACGACACCGATCTCGCCGACCTGCGCGTCCAGCTCCTCGTCCGTGAGCGCTGCGAACTCGACCCCCGACAGCGCCCGTCCCTCGATTCCGAGCTGAGCGGCGATCGCCGCGGCCGTCGTCGCGTGATCGCCGGTGATCATGCGGGCGCGGATCCCCGCCTCCTTGCAGCGCGCGATCGCGTCCCTCGCCTCCTTGCGCGGCGGGTCGACGATGGCGACGAGCGCGAGCAGCGTCACGTCCTTCACCTGGTCGAGCAGGACGCTCGACGGGTCGAAGCCCTCGGGGTCGATGTCGCGCGAGGCGACCGCCAGGACGCGCAGGCCCTCGCCCGCGAGGCGGTCGTTCTCGGCGAGGACCCGACCGCGGCCTTGCTCGGCCGGCAGGGCCGAGCCGTCGACATCGCGGACGGTGCCGGAGCGGTCGAGCACCACGTCCGGCGCGCCCTTGACGAAGCAGCGGACGACCTCGCGGCCCGTGTCGTCGGTCATCCGGTGGAAGGTCGCCATGAACTTGTACTCGGAGTCGAACGGCACCTCGCCCACGCGCGGGTACGTGCGCCGCGTCTCGTCGACGTCGATACCGCCCTTCGCCGCCAGGACGACGAGCGCCGCCTCGGTCGGGTCGCCCACGATCTCGCCGTCGCGGACGGAGGCGTCGTTCGCGAGCGCCATCGGCAGGAGGAAGGGCTCTAGGACGGTGTCCGTCTCCCCCGCCGTCCGCAGGATCTTCCCCGTCGTCGAGTAACCCTCGCCGTCGATCGAGTAGCGCCTTCCGGCGATCACGAGCTGGCGCGCGGTCATCTGGTTGAGCGTGAGCGTGCCGGTCTTGTCGGAGCAGATCGCGGAGGTCGAGCCGAGCGTCTCGACCGACCGAAGCCGCTTGATGATGGCGCCCTTGGCGGCCAGCGCCTGCGTACCGAGCGAGAGCATGGTCGTCACGACGGCGGGGAGACCGGTCGGGATCGCGGCCACGGCGAGGCTGATGCCGACCAGGAAAAGCTCGTCGAAGTCGTCGCCGCGCAGGAGGCCGATCAGGATCACCGCCGCCAGCGCGATCGCGGCCATGATCGTGATGATCACCGTCAGCTGGTCGAGCTGGCGCGTCAGCGGCGTCTTCTCCTGCTGGACGGAGCTGAGCATCCCCGAGATGTGGCCGACCTCGGTGTTCATGCCGGTCGCCGTCACGACCATCTCGCCGCGGCCGCGCGTCACGGTGGAATTCATGTAGGCCATGTCCACCCGGTCGCCGAGCGGCACCTCGTCGCCGGCGACGGCGTCCACGGACTTGCCGACGGGCGTGCTCTCGCCGGTGAGCGCGGCCTCCTCGATCTCGAGCGTCGCGGCCACGAGTAGGCGGCCGTCCGCCGGGATCTTGTCGCCGGCCTCGAAGGAGACGACGTCGCCCGGGACGAGCTCCTCGGCGGGGATGTCGATCGCCGCGCCGCCCCGGCGCGCGTGCGCCTTGATGATCAGCATCTTCTGCAGCGCCGCGACGGACTCGGCGGCCTTGCCCTCCTGGTTCAGCCCGAGGATCGCGTTCAGGACGGTCAGGCCGAGGATCGCGATGCCGGTGCTGAACTCCTGGAGCGCGACCATGCTCACGATCGCCGCCCCGACCAGGACGAGCTGCATCAGGTCGCGGTACTGGCGCAGGAACGCGCGCCAGCCCGGCTCCTTCTCGCCCTCGGCGAGCTTGTTCGACCCGTACTGCGCGCGTCGGCGCTCGACCTCGGCAGGCTCGAGGCCCGACCGGCCGTCGACGTCGAGCCTCGCGCACGCTTCGACCGCCGTCAGGTTGTGCCAGGCCTCGCTCACCGATACCTCATATCCCGGCGCGAGCCTCGTTCGCCGCCACGCCGTATTCGACGCCGACCGCGTCACGGCTGATGATCGTGCCTGCCTCGCCGCGAAGCAGTGCGGGCGTGTCGAAGATCGAGCCGATCGCAGCCAGGCCGCCGGTCTCCTCGGCGAACGAGCAGGCCGCGCGAACCTTCGGCGCCATCGAGCCGGCCGCGAACTCGGTGTCTGCAAGCGCGTCTGGGTGCGCCCTTCGGATCGCGCGTTGGTCCGACGTGCCCCACTCGGCGTAGACGGCATCCACGTCGGTGACGATCGCCAGCGCGTCCGCGCCTAGATCGTGCGCGAGCAGGGCACTCGCCAGGTCCTTGTCGATCACGGCCTCGACGCCCACGAGGCGCCGGCCGGCAGGGGCCGGGTCGTCGGTGTACATGACCGGGATGCCGCCGCCACCCGCGCAGATGACGACTGCGTCGTGGTCGAGCAGCCACTGGACCGGCTCGATCCCGAAGATCCGCTGCGGGAGCGGCGACGGTACGACGCGGCGGAAGGTGTCGCCGTCCGGCTTGAACACCCAGCCCTTTTCCTTCGCGAGCCGGTCGGCCTCCTCCTTGCCGTACACCGGGCCGATCGGCTTGGTCGGATTCTCGAAGGCCGGATCGTTCGGGTCGACCTCGATCAGTGTCAGCAGCGACGCGAGCCGCTTCTCGAACGGGAGTTCGTTACCGAGCTCCTGCTGGATGAGGTAGCCGATCATCCCTTCGGTCTGCGCGCCGAGCAGGTCGAGAGGGTAGGGGTCGACCTCGGTGTAGGCCGACCCCATGAGAGCGAGCAGCCCGACTTGTGGCCCGTTGCCGTGCGAGATCACGAGCTCGTGCTCGAGCGCGACCGGCGCGAGCGCCTTGCACGCCACCCGCGCGTTCGCGCGCTGGTTCTCCGCACTCAGCGGCTCGCCACGGCGCAGCAGCGCGTTCCCGCCGAGTGCGACGACGACGCGCACCCTCAGTCCCCGAGCGTCGCGACCAGCACGGCCTTGATGGTGTGCATCCGGTTTTCAGCCTCGTCCCAGACGAGCGACGCCGGCGATTCGAAGACCTCCTCCGTCACTTCGAGGGAGTCGATTCCGAACTTTGCGTGAATCTCCTTGCCGACCTCCGTCGCGGTGTTGTGGAACGCCGGCAGGCAGTGCATGAACTTCACCTGCGGGTTCGCGGTCTTCGTCATCGTGTCCGCGTTCACCTGGTACGGCCTGAGCAGCTCGATCCGCTCCGCCCAGACCTCGGCGGGCTCGCCCATCGAGACCCAGACGTCGGTCAGGAGCACGTCCGCCCCGCGCACGGCTTCGTCGACGTCCTCGGTGATCGTGACGCGGGCGCCGGTCTCACTCGCCACCGACCTCGCGAGCTCCACGATCTCCTCCCGCGGCCACAGCGAGTTCGGCGCCGCGATCCGGACATCCATTCCGAGCTTCGCGCCGTCGACCAGGTACGAGTTCGCCATGTTGAAGCGGGCGTCGCCGAGATAGCAGAACGCGACCTCGTCGAGCGGCTTCGGGATGTGCTCGCGGAACGTGAGGAAGTCGGCGAGGGTCTGGGTCGGGTGCCAGTCGTCGGTGAGCCCGTTGTAGACGGGAACGCCGGCATGTTCGGCCAGCTCCTCGGCCGTCTCCTGCGCATAGCCGCGGTACTCGATCGCGTCGTACATCCGCCCGAGCACACGTGCAGTGTCCTTGACGGTCTCCTTGTGACCCATGTGCGAGCCGGATGGCCCGATGAAGGTGACGTGTGCACCCTGGTCGAAGGCGGCGACCTCGAACGCGCAACGCGTCCTCGTCGAGTCCTTCTCGAAGATGAGCGCGATCGCCCTGCCGACGAGCCTCGGCTCCTCGCGCCCGTCCCGCTTGGCAGCCTTGAGCCCGGCTGCCAGGTCGAGCAGGTAGGTGATCTCCGCAGGTGAGTAGTCGGCGAGCTTGAGCAGATGGCGGCCGCGCAGGTCGGTCATGGTGCTCATCGCGCTGCTCCTTTCCTCACGGTTCGCGGACGATCGGACGCGTCATGCAGTGCCGGCGACGCGGTCCCACCCAGCTCCTGGCCGGTCATGGTTCGCCCTCCTCTTGACCCAGGATCGGTACCAGCGTCCCGCTGCGCGCAACGCGCTTCATCGCCCATTCGGGATGAATCAGACCTCAGACCGGCGGCTATCGGATACCAGCCGGCCGCTAAATGGCCGCCACGGGAACGCGGTCGCTCACCGGCCGACCGATCCGCTTACATGCGTCGCGCGATGCAAGTCGAGGACGCGACGCGACGGACGCACCTCGCGAACGAGCGGACGCATCTCGCCTGGTGGCGCACGGGCCTGACTGCGCTCGCGGTCGGGCTCGCCGCCGGACGGATCGTTCCTGAGCTCGCGGGCGGCGCCGCCTGGCCGTACCAGGTCATCGGCGCCGGGTATGCGATTCTCGGGTGCGCGCTGATCCTGTACGGGCACGTTCGCAGGGAGCAGGTGCAGGACGCGCTCGCGCGGGGGGAGTGGGCTCCATTTCCCGCATCCGCCGCGTTGGCGACCACCGGCGCCGGGCTCGTTCTCGGCGCGGCGACGGTGCTCGTGATCGTCTTCGCGAACTCATAGAAAACGACCGGCCGGCGGCGATTCGTCCACTTGGGGCGATGAGCGCCGGCGAGGGAGCGCAGAGAGTCGACCCAGATGCAGGCCGAAGCCTTGAAGAACATGGTCGCAATACCGGCAGGGAGCTTCCGCATGGGGTCCAATGACTTCTACGCAGAAGAACGGCCGGTTCGCGAGGTCGATGTCGACGGCTTCTGGATCGACGCGTATCCCGTCACCGCGAGTGAGTACCGGCGATTCGTTCGAGCGAGCGGCTACGTGACGGTGGCGGAGCGGCCCCTCGACCCGGTCGACTACCCGGACGCGGACCCCGACTTGCTGGTGCCCGGATCGCTCGTCTTCCGAAAAACCCGAGGGCCGGTGCCGCTCGACGATCCCCGCCACTGGTGGGAGTACGTGCCGGGAGCGACCTGGAAGCGGCCGGGCGGCCGGGGCACGACGATCAACGGGCGGGACCGCCATCCCGTCGTCCACGTCGCCTACGAAGACGCCGAGGCCTACGCCTCGTGGGCGGGAAAGGAGCTCCCGACCGAGGCGGAATGGGAATGCGCGGCACGCGGCGGTCTCGAGGATGCTGCCTTCGCCTGGGGCGACGACCAGTTTCCGGACGGGAAGCCGATGGCGAACACCTGGCAGGGGCAGTTCCCCTGGCAGGACCTGAAGCTCGACGGCTACGAGGGAACCTCGCCGGTCGGGAGCTTCCCGCCCAACGGCTACGGCCTGTACGACATGACCGGCAACGTCTGGGAGTGGACGTCCGACTGGTTCGCCGGGCACAGCGCCGACGCTCCGTGTTGCGCACCCGAGCCGCTCCCGGGCGAGCGGTTTCCCCGGAGGGTGATCAAGGGCGGCTCACACCTCTGCGCGCCGAACTACTGTCTGCGCTACCGGCCGGCAGCGCGTCAGGGCGAAGCGATCGACACGGCCACGAGCCACCTCGGCTTCCGCTGCGTCACCCGTGGCTGAGTCGCGCTATTCGCGCTTCATCATCGCGAGCGCTTCCTTCTCCAGGTCGACGTACTGCTCCCCGGAGACGTCGACGACCGCCTGCTTGATCGTCCCGCCTGTGAAGGCATACGGGTGGGAGCCTTCGTAGTCCGAGGTCACGGCCTCGCCGGGATCCTTGCCGACGTTCAGGCCCTCGCCGACAAGCGAGAAGTTGCCCGGTTGCGTGATGATCCGCCCCTCGCCGACCTTCTCGTCGTCGATGAAGAGCGACAGCGTGCCGGTCGTCGGCATCGAGTCGCCTTCACGGACGAAGGTGGCGCCGAGCAGCACCTTGCCGGTCGGGATCGGCTCCGTCGACTCGACGACCTGCTCGTTCGAGCCGACGAAGTTGTAGACGTACTTCAGCCTCGCGTCCTTGACGTACAACGAGTGGCCGCCGAAGCGCGCGCCGTGCGAGAGGAGGACGCCTGACGCGTCCGCCGAGTCGATCGAGACGTCGACGGCGATCGAGTAGCTGCGGTTGCGGATGTTCACTGCCGCGGCCTCCGGGACCTCGGACGTGTTCGGGTAGTAGACGTAACGGTCCCGGGGCGGCGCGACCTGCGGGCGCGTGGGGTCGGCCAACACCTCGACCGCGGTCCGGTC
Organism: Acidimicrobiia bacterium; assembly: GCA_035264545.1. Lineage (GTDB taxonomy): Bacteria > Actinomycetota > Acidimicrobiia > IMCC26256 > JACDBD01 > JALZAA01. The sequence continues at coordinate 1,777 of DATFPZ010000417.1, read as the reverse complement.
CTCGAGCGGGAACCCGTTGTACCGGCCGGCCTCGTGGAACCAGAGGTTGACGAGCTCCCGCAGCTTCTCCGGGTGCTCGCCGGCGAGGTCGCGGCTCTCGGTTGGGTCCTTCTCCGTGTCATAGAGCTCCCAGCGGTCCTGCCCATAGTTCGCCCACCCGGCGATCGTCGGGTGCACCGATACCGCCTTCCAGCCCTTGTGCCAGATCGCCCTGGAGCCGAGCATCGAGAAGAACCCCGTCTCCTTCGGCGTCGGAACGTCATCGCTCTCGAACGTGGAGCGGAAGCTCACGCCCTCGAGCCGGACCTGCGGGTAACCCTTGACGGCCTCGGGGAGCTCGACGCCGAGCAGGTCGTACATCGTCGCGGCGATGTCCGTCGCGTGGAGGAACTGGCGGCGAAGCTCACCTCTCGCGCCGATGCCCTTCGGCCACGAGACGATGAGGGGATCGGCGACGCCGCCCTCGAAGTTGTATCGCTTCCACATCTTGAACGGCGTGTTGAACGCCCACGCCCAGCCGACCGGGTAGTGGTTGTAGGTCGACGGCGACCCGAGCTCGTCGACGTACTGCAGGTTCTCCTCGATCGTGTCGGGGATTCCGTTGAAGAACTTGTTCTCGTTCACGGAGCCGTTCGGGCCGCCCTCGCCGCTTGCCCCGTTGTCCGAGACGAAGACGACGATCGTGTTCTCGAGCTCCCCCGTCTCCTCGAGGAAGTCGAGCAGGCGACCGATCTCGTGGTCCGTGTGGCTCAGGAAGCCCGCGTACACCTCGGCCATCCGGCAGAAGAGCCGCTTCTCGTCCTCCGAGAGCGACTCCCACGGGCGGACGACGTCGACCGGGTTCCACGGTTTTCCGTCGGAGCTCGTCTCCTCGGCGTACGGGTTGAGCGGCGTGAGCTCCGCGTCCTCGGAGAAGATCCCCAGCTGCTTCTGGCGCTCGAACACGAGCTCGCGGTAGCGCTCGTAACCCATGTCGAACTTGCCCTCGTAGCGCTCGATCCACTCCTCCGGCGCGTGATGGGGTGCGTGCGTCGCGCCGGGGCAGAAGTACATGAAGAACGGCTTGTCCGGCACGAGCATCTTCGCGTCCCGGACGAACTCGATCGCCTTGTCGGTCAGGTCGGTCGTGAGGTGGTAGCCGTCTTCCGGCATCGCCGGCTGCTCGACCGGGTGGTTGTCGTAGATCAGGTCTGGATACCACTGGTTCGTCTCGCCGCCGAGGAAGCCGTAGTAGCGCTCGAATCCTCGTCCGACAGGCCAGTTCCGTTTCGTCGACGCCATGTTCATCTCGTCGGACGGGCACAGGTGCCACTTGCCGAGCATGTAGGTGTTCCAGCCGCGCTCACCGAGCACCTCGGCGAGGGTCGCGCACTCGAACGGAATATGGCCGTTCGAGTTCGGAAAACCCGTCGTCGCTTCTGCGATACAGGCCATGCCGTTCGTGGTGTGGTTCCGGCCCGTCAGAAGGGATGAGCGAGTCGGCGAGCAGAGGGCCGTCGTGTGCCAGTTCGTGTATGTCAGGCCGCCCTCGGCGAGCTTGTTGATGTTGGGCGTCTCGATCAGGCCGCCCCAGGGCTCCATGGCCGAGAAGCCGACGTCGTCGAGCACGATGTAGAGCACGTTCGGGGCCCCGGGCGGGGCCTTCGGCTGGACGTACGGATCCCAGTCGGGCGTGGAATCCCGAGTGTCGATGTTGATCACGCCCGTGAACGGCTTGGTCATCGTGACGGCGAACTCCGCGTCGGCATCGCCCGACATCCTTGTCCGCGCCCCGGGG
>DATFPZ010000416.1:0-27010 GCA_035264545.1 Acidimicrobiia bacterium | reverse complement strand
TGGAAGATCATGATGATCACGGTCGCCCCGAGCAGGCCCAAGCCGACCGTGTACATACCAGCGACGCCGCCGCTCCGGAACGCGACCTTGAGCGCGGCGGGGAGCGAGCCGGCCTTGGCGGCGGCGGCGGTGCGGACGTTGCCGCGCACCGCGAGGCTCATCCCGATGAAGCCCGTCAGGCCGGACATCAGGCATCCGCCGATGAACGCCAGCGTGCGGAACAGGCCGGACTGCGCGAACGACAGCGCTTCGGTGCCGTTCGGTTCCACGACCTTCGTGGAGGTCACGAAGACGATCACGGCGACGGGCACGACGATGATGGCGATCGTCCGGAACTGGCGCCGGAGATAGGCCATCGCACCGACCTGGATCGACTTGGCGATCTCGATCATCGTCGGCGTGCCCTCGTCGGCTGCGAGCACCCCCTGGCGGAGCACGAAGCCGATCACGATCGCGAGGATGGCGGTGCCGGCCGAGAGGACGAGCCAGAACCACTCGCCGCCGCGGAGGTTGAAGACCTGGTAGCCGCCCTCGGCCGCGAGCGTGACGATCTGAGACATGTGGTCTACGGGCTCCTTCCCCCTGGGCCGCTGCCGGCTGGTCGGCGCTCGCCGGCGGGCAGGTTACTGCGAGTCCCCGTCCCGGGACTCCTCGTGGAGGTGGTACGGCAGCGACGTGACGACCGTGCCCTTCCGGAACAGCAGCCTGCCCTTGAGCAACAGAGCGGTCTGGTTGTGGAGCAGATGGCCCCACCAGTGGTCGACGACGAACTCGGGGATCAGGACGGTCACGATGTCGTTGTCCCAACGCGCGTCGAGCTCGTCGATGTAGCGAAGGATCGGCCTCGTGACCTCCCGATACGGGTCGTAGACGATCTCGAGCGGGACGTCGATGTTGCGCTCGGCCCAGACCTTCTCGATGCGGTCCTGGTCCTCTTCCTCCGACACGACGGTCACGGCGATGACCCGGGTCGGGTTGAGCGACTTGGCGTATGCGAGCGCGTCGAGCACGCCGCGGTGCATGCCGCCGACCAGCACGACGACGGTGTGGTTCATCGGCGGGGGTCGGTAGTCGGAAGGGATGGTCAGCTGCTTCCGGACGCGGAGGTAGTGCCGGTGGATGCCCTTGAAGAGCAGCACGATCGCCGGGATCACGATGATCGGCACCCATGCGCCGCCGGTGAACTTCGTGATCGCGACGATCAGGGTGACGATGCCGGTAGCCACCGCACCGACGGCGTTGATCACCGTGTTGCGCTTCCAGGCGGGCTCTCGCAGCCGGAGGTGGTGGACCACCATGCCCGACTGCGACAGCGTGAACGACGTGAACACGCCGACCGCATAGAGAGGGATGAGTGCGTTGGTGATTCCGCCGAAGGCGATGATCAGGAGTGCGGCCAGCCCCGAGAGCACGAGGATGCCGTTCGAGAACACCAGACGATCACCGCGGTTGGCGAGCTGCCGGGGCAGATAGCCGTCGCGAGCGATGATCGACGAGAGTCGGGGGAAGTCCGCGTAGGCGGTGTTCGCGGCCAGCGTCAGGATGGCGGCCGTCGCGAACTGCAGGACGACGTAGATGGGCCCATCGCCGAACACGGCCCGGCCGAGCTGCGAGATCACCGTCTCGTCATGGCTCGGGTACGGGTGCAGCCGGCTCGCGAGAAGCGCAGTGCCGAAGAACAGCGTGCCGAGAATCGTGCCCATCGCCACCAGGGTCGTGGCGGCGTTCTTGGATTCGGGCCGGCGGAAGGCGGGCACGCCGTTGCTGATGGCTTCGACTCCGGTCAGCGCGACGGCGCCGGACGAGAAGCCCTTCAGGATCAGGAACAGACCCAGCGTCCCGCCCGCCTCGCGCGTTCCCTCGAACGCCGCCTTGTCGAAGGGTACGTGACCGATGTCGCCGAAATAGCTGCGGATGAGGCCGAACGCGACGAGCGCCCCGAGCGTGATGATGTAGATGTACGTCGGCGTCGCGAACAGGCGGCCCGACTCCTTGATACCCCGCAGGTTCGCGAGGGCGATGAACGCGATGAGCGCGAGACCGAGCTCGACGCGATGCGTCGCGAGGCCCTGGAACGCGGGAATCGAGATGATGGCCGCGACGCCGGCCGAGATCGACACCGCGACCGTCAGGATGTAATCGACGAGCAGCGACCCGCCGGCGATGAGCGAGGGCATCTCACCGAGGTTCTCGCGGCTGACGATGTAGCTCCCGCCGCCGCTGGGGTACGCGAAGATCGTCTGCCGGTACGACGTGACCACGATCGCGAGGAGGATCGCGACCGCGACCCCGATCGGCACGAGCGTGTCGAGGCCGAGCGCGAGGCTCGACGCGCCGACCGCGGTGACGAAGAGGATCTCCTCGGTGGCGTACGCCGTCGACGAGATCGCGTCGGACGAGAACACGGCAAGCCCGATGGTCTTCGGGATGCGCTGGTGTTCCTGCTCGACGGTGGCCAAGGGCCGCCCGACCAGCACTCGCTTGAGGATCGCCACCCCGTCCCCCGGGGATCGATTGCCATCGGACCTGAACGAAGGCTGACCCCGCGGTCAGCCTGTCGGCGCCAGCATGCCATGCCGGTTGCCCGTCCTTGCTGCTTCGGCCGCGTCTAGCGACCTACGATCGACGCCTCCGAGGCTCCTGGAGGGACAGCGTGCACGTCGTGGTCGTGGGGTGTGGCCGGGTGGGAAGCGAGCTCGCCGGCACCCTCGAGAAGTCCGGCCACACGGTCGCCGTGATCGACAAGAACCCGAACGCGTTCCGGCGGCTCCCGGCCGGGTACGCCGGGCAACGGGTCGTGGGCTTCGGCTTCGACCGCGACAACCTCGAGGAGGCCGGCATCGAGCGTGCCGGCGCGCTGGCGGCGGTGACGAACGGCGACAACTCCAACATCCTCGTCGCCCGCATCGCCCGGGAGTCGTTCGGGATCGAGCGGGTCGTCGCCCGCATCTACGACCCGCGGCGGGCGGTCATCTACCAGCGGCTGGGCATTCCGACGGTCGCCACCGTGTCGTGGACGACCGACCAGGTGCTGCGGCGCCTCCTCCCGGCCGAGCAGCCGCACGACTGGATCGACCCGAGCGCCCGGGTGTCCCTGGTCGAGCGGGTGCTGCCGGCGCGCTGGGGCGGCAAGAAGCTCGCCCCGCTGAACGAGCCCGGCCGCTTCCTGCTCGCGGCGGTGACGAGGCTGGGCACGGCCCAGATCGCGGGCGCCAAGCTCGTCGGTCAGGAGGGAGACGTCCTGCACTTCGTGGTCGACGTCACCGCCATGGACGCCCTGCGTGAACGCCTCGAGCACGGGCCGGAGGCGTAGCGATGCGGGTCGGGATCGCCGGCGCCGGCAACGTCGGGCTCTTCATCGCCAACGACCTGCACGCAACCGGGCACGAGGTGCAGCTCATCGAGCAGAACCCGGCCGTGGTCGAACGTGCCGTCGCCGACGAGGGCATCGAATGGTTCATCGCCGACGCGTGCGAGGTGTCGTCCCTGAAGGAAGCAGGGCTCGAGCGCTGCGACGTCGTGGTCGCCGCTACCGGCGACGACGAGGACAACCTCGTGATCTCACTGCTCGCCAAGCAGGAGTTCGCGGTGCCCCGCGTGATCGCCCGGGTCAATCACCCCAAGAACGAATGGATGTTCAACGAGAACTGGGGCGTCGATCTCTCGGTCTCGACCCCACACCTCATCACCGCGCTCGTCGAGGAAGCCGTCAGCGTCGGGCGCCTCGTGCGCATCCTCCAGTTCGAGCGCGGGCAAGCCCGTCTCGTCGAGGTCACGCTGGCCGAGAACGCGCCGGTGGTCGACCGCGCCCTCAAGGACATCGACATGCCACGCGACGCCACCGTCGTCGCGGTGGTCCGCGGCGAGCACGTCGTGATGCCCCGCGGCGACACGATGTTCGAGGTCGGCGACGAGGTGCTGGCGATGGTGACGCCGGACTCCGAGGAGAACGTCCGCGGCATCCTGACCGGCGAGGAGTGACGCACACTCGCCGCCGGAGGTTCAGGGGAGCAACTCGTATTCGGGGTTGTAGACGAGGTAGCGGTTGCCGTCCCGGCCCGCGACCCCGGAGAACAGGACGCGATGCCCCGGCGACATGCCCGGGATCTTGCGCCGCCCGAGGAACACGCCGACCACGGACCCGCGCCCGTCGCTGACGGTCACCTCGACCGCGGGCGCACCGGCCCGGGGCACGATGCGCACGGCCCGGATCTCGCCCGCCACGCGCGTGGGCCTGCGGGCGGTGATGTGGTCCATCGACGTGACCCCCAGGTCGGCGCAGTACTTCCAGAGGGCCTCGCGATCGAGCTCGTCGACGGGCTTGGTGAGCCGCTTCATCGCCTTCCCCAGGGCCACGCCGACCTCCTCGAGCTCCTGGCTTGCATCGTAGAGCTTCGGGCGTGGCATCCTGTCGCCCGATGCCGACCCCGACCCGGACGCCGCGCGCGCCGGAAGGCGCCGCGTCCGGGCCGAAGCCGCCCAGCCAACGCTCCCGGAAGATGCAGCTCGTCGTGGTCGCGGTGGCCGCCGGCCTGCTCGTGATGGCCGCCGTCATCTTCTTCTTCGCGCGCAGCGACGACGGGGACTCGGGTCCGATCAAGAAGTCGGTGTCCGGCAACGTCCAGCTGACCCTGGCCGGAGTCCAGAACGCGAACGCCGGGGCGCCCGCCACCCTCGGGGACGACGCCGCCAACCAGATCATGACCGTCGTCGGCCAGTACGTGGATCGGGGCCTGGTCGTACCGGTCAAGACGGGGAAGCCGGCCACGGACGTCTCGGGTCTGTTCGACGCCGGCAGCCAAGCTGCGATCCAGGGACCCGACAAGGACGTGCTGTTCGAGAGCGGCAAGCCCGAGCGCACGGGCGATTTCAAGCCGGCAGCGGAGCCGGTGGTGATCACCGCGCTCTCCGACGGCAACGGACAGTTCGTGCTGGCGACGGCGGCGTTCGCGTACCGGGCCGACGTGGGGGTCGCGGGCGGGACGCTCAACACCGCCCGCACCATCGCGCTGACCTTCACGCCCGAGAACGGCGAGTGGAAGATCACCGGCTACGACGTGTCACTCACGAGGCAGGGCGCGCAGGTCGAGGGCTCCACCACGTCGACAGTGAAGCAATGACCGCACGACGCCGCACGGTCCTCCTGACGCTCATCGGGCCGCCGCTGTGCGGTGTGCTGCTGGCGTGCATGGTGATGGCGGCATGGGTCGGCGTGGGATTGCCGCTGGCGAAGGGTGAGACCTGGTTCACGATCCAGCAGGTGCCGCCGGTAGGCGGCGCGAGCTTCACGAGCGGCCAGCCCGACCAGGTGCAGTTCTTCCTCGTCGTCGGCAACGACTCGCGGGACCCGAACGGCGTGGGGCTCGGCGACGCCATCCACGTCATCGCGGTGAACCCGCAGGCGAAGGCGGCGTCGATCATCGACATCCCGCGCGACACCTCGGTGGGCGGCGGCGGCAAGATCAACTCCATCCTGGCCAACGGCGGGCTCAGTCAGTTCACGCAGACGATCAGTAGCTTCGTCGGCGTCCCGATCAAGTTCTCGATCACGACGAACTTCGCCGGCTTCACCGACATGGTCGACGAGTTCGGCGGCATCGACATCAACGTGCAGGAGCCCATGCACGACGAGAACTCGGGGACGGATTTCAATCCGGGACCGCAGAAGCTCAACGGACCGGGCGCGCTGGCGTTCTCGCGCGACCGTCACAGCTTCTCCGCCGGCGACATCAGCCGCACCGCGAACCAGGGATACCTGATCATCACCGCGCTCCAGAACGTCCAGCAGCGCGCCGTCGGCGCGGGCGGCGTCCTCAGTCTGCTCGGCAACCTCGGTCGTCACGTGCAGATGGAGAACGTGAGCTTCCAGGAGCTCTACCGCCTGGGCCGGCTCGTGCTCACGATCGACCCCGCCAACATCAAGAACGTCGTCATCCCGACCGGCGGCGGAGGCGGCACGAACCTGTCACCGGGTGCCGGGATCGACGGGTTGTTCGCCGACTTCCGCGACGACGGCGTCCTCCAGTCGCACTAGCTCCGCCCCGTCACGGGTCGGCGCAGCCGAGCAGGCACTCCGGGCGCACCTCGGCGCGGGCCGTGCCGCGGGCCGACCCACCCAGGCGCCCGATCCCGGCCACCGAGATCTCCACCTCGACGGTCGCGACCCGCCCCGCGCACTCGCAGCGGACGAGGCGGGCGTCGTTGGCGGCGGCGGTCTCCGCGGCGGCGGTGCCGGCGGCGCGCTCGCCGCGCCCGAGCGCCAGCATGTCGGCGGCGGCGAGCGCAGCGGCGTCTGCAGCCGCGTCGGCGCGAGCCCGGGCGACGAGCGCGCCTCCGAGCCGCGCCGCGCCGAGCGCGAGGACGGCCGCAAGCACCACGACGGCCATGAGCACGACGGCCATCGACCCCCGCTCGCGTGTCACTTTTCGACCCGCATCGAGACGCGCGAGTGGAGGGTGGGGTCCGGGAACAACGGTCCCACAAGGGGCAGGTCGGTCACCGACCGGTACGAGACCTCGACCGTGATCGGCTCACCGACCGCGGGCCGGTCGCCGACGTCCACGTCGGCGCCGCGCAGCGTGCGCCGTGCCGCCCGGACCGCCCGCCTGGAATCGGGGTCGACGCTGGCGGCGCGCGCGGCCTCGCGGGCCGCGTGCACCACGGCGACCTGATCGCGCACGACGAACGCGACCTGGAGCACGATCAGGGCCGCCAGGACGACCAACGGCATCAGCACCGCGAACTCCACCGTCGCCTGCCCGGCTTGGCGCTTCAGGGGAGCACCTTCCCGACGACCTCGTCGAAGAGCTTGCCGATGGCGTGGCTTTTCGTGGCCCACGCGATGAGCAGGGCGCCGATCGCGGCCGCGCCCAGGATGACGAGCGCGTACTCGGCCGTGGTCTGTCCGATCTCGGCCCGAAACCTGCGCACGAGTCGACGAAGCATGAATTCCTCCTCAGGATCTGGGTTGATCGGGGAAGCGCTAGATGCGCGAGAACCCGGCCAACAGCGTCGGGATCACGGTGAGCAACCCGAACGCGGGCAGGACCACGAACACGAGGGGGAACAGCAGGCGCACGGGCACGCGGCGAGCGTTCGCTTCGGCGTGGCGGCGCAGCTGGGCGCGCTGCTCGGCCGCCAGGCGCGCGAGCGCGGGGCCGACCGGGGCTCCGAGCCGGTCGGAGGCAAGGAGCGCGTCCGAGAGCGGTCGCAGCGGCGGGGCGCGTGCCGCGAGGTCGTCGAGCGCGTCGACGAAGGTGGCGCCGAGCGCGCACGCGTCCTGCACGCCCGCCAGCCGTGACGCCATCCCCGGCGGCGCCCACCGCGCTGCAATGTCGACCGCCAGGTAGGGCGTGCAGCCGGCGCCGACAGCCACGCCGAGCAGGTCGAGGGTGACGGGGAGCTCGGCGCCGAGCGCCGCGGCATCACGGCCGGCGCGGCGCCGGGTGCGCGCTCCGGCCAGCACCCGTCCGACGACGCCCGTCGACAATGGGACGAGCACCCTCCGGAACAGCACCGGCGGCTTGCGCGCCGGCGCGGCGCGCACTTGGCGCAGCGGACGCAGCCGCAGGTCGACGCGCTGGCGGCGGGCGCGCATCGCCAGCGGCGTGGCCGCCAGCGCACCCCAGGCCAGCCCGACCAGCCAGAGCACGAGCATCGTGGGCGAGCCGTTCACCGTGCCTCCGCCGAGGCGAGGATGCGCCGCATCCAGAGCGCGGCGACCGCCTCGAGCAGCAGGCCGACCACGAGGCACACGCGACCGGTGCCCGTCCCGACCAGGAGCCCGACCGACCCCGGATCGACCAGCGCGGAGAATGCGAGGTACGCGAGCGGCGACGCCCCGACCACGACTGCCGACAGGCGGGCCTGCGCCGACAGCGACCGCGCTTCAGCGGCGGCGCCGATCCGATCGCGCAGCGACGCGGCGAGGCCGTCGAGCGCGTGCGCGCTGCGGCCGCCGAGCGTGTCCGCCACCGCGAGGGCGCCGGCGACGGCGCGCACGTCGCTGACGCCGCGCTCGACCGGCCACGCTGCCAGCGCGTCCGCCAAGCCGACGCCGAGGTCGGCGCGTGCCTGGACGCGCCGCAGATCCCCCGCCAGCGGGCCATCGCCTCCGGCGAGCGCCGCGACGCCGTGCCCGACTGTTCCGCCGCCGCGCAGGTGGGCGGCGACCTGCTCGAGCGCGAGCGGGAGGGCGGCCGCGTATCGCCGGTGGGCCCGCGTGCGCAGCACCCAGAGCGACGCCGGAGCGGCGGCGGTCGTGAACAAGAACGCCGGCAGGATGAGCCCCGGCGACATCGCCGCCGCGACCAGCCCGGCCGCCGCGACGGTTCCCCCCCACAGCTCGACCGCCGGCTCGGGCTCGAGCTTGAGATCGGCGTCGGCCAAGGCGCGCGCCACGACCGGCCGCACCCGCGCCGGAAGTCTCCACCGCCGCCCCCGCCCGAGCGCGCGTGCCCGCTCGGTGACGGCCGCACGTCGCGCGCCGGCAACGAGCGCGGCGACCGCGATCGGACCCGCCACCGTCAGGACGATGCTCAGCATGCAAACCACCGGTCGTCGGGAGAGGGCGTTCCGGTCCGCCGCGGTGCGCGTGTCGGCGCGCCCGCGGGCACGAGATCACCATCGCGGCGCTCGAACAGCGGACGAACCTCGAGCACGTCGCCGGCGACGGCGAGCTCCCCGATCGCCTCGACGCGTCGCCCGCCGGCCGCCGAGCGGGTGACGTGCACGACGGCGTCGATCGCGGCGCCGATCTGCGACCGCACCGCCGCGAGCGGGAGACCCGCGCCGGCCATCAACACGAGCGTCTCGAGGCGCGGCAGCACGTCGGCGGGACCATTGGCGTGGACGGTCGAGAGCGAGCCGTCGTGCCCCGTGTTCAGTGCCTGGAGCATGTCGAGAGCCTCACCGCCGCGCACCTCGCCGACGACGATGCGGTCGGGCCGCATGCGCAACGCGGTGCGCACGAGGGCGCGCACGCTCACCGCGCCCGCTCCTTCGGCGTTGGGAGGGCGAGCCTCGAGCCGCACGACGTGCGGCTGGGCGAGCCGAAGCTCGGCGGTCTCCTCGATGGTGACGATGCGCTCACCGGCGGGGATCGCAGCCGACAGCGAGTTGAGCAGGGTGGTCTTGCCTGCGCTCGTGCCCCCGGAGACCAGGAGGTTCCATCCGGCTGAGACCGTCCAGCGCAGGAAGGCCGCCGGCGCGCCGTTCGCACCGAAGGCGTCGAGCTCGACCGGTCGGGCGCGGAAGCGGCGAATGGTGACGCACGGCCCGTCGAGCGCGAGGGGCGGGATCAGCGCGTGCAGGCGCGACCCGTCGGCGAGGCGGGCGTCGACCATCGGTGACGCGCGGTCGAGCCGAAGGCCGAGCGGGGCGACGACTCGTTCGACCAGCCGCACGATGCCGCCCGCATCGAGATCGAGGTCGACCGCTTCGAGGCGACCGGCGCGCTCCACGTACGCCCGCCCGGGCCCGTTCAGCATCACCTCGTTGACCTCCGGGTCGGCGAGCAGCGGCTCGAGTGGTCCGAGCCCGGAGACCTCATCGGTCAGCTCGCGCAGCAGATGCTCGAATCGCGCCGGCGTGAGGAGTGGCGCCTCGTCGTGGAGCAGCTCGGCGATCCGGGTGCGGACGGCGAGTGCACGCCCGGGCCGGTCGTGCTCGTCGAGGTGATCGAGCGGGTCGAGGCCGCCGGCGGCGACGAGGCGGCGATGGACGCGCTGCTTGAGGGCGGCGTCGCCACCCGAGGGACGAGGTGAGGAGGTCGGGGGGCCCGGCGATGGAGCCGACGCCGCCGTCATGCCGCCCGACCCCGCCGATCCCCGAGCAGGCCGAGCCGGCCGAGCGCCTCGTGCACGGGCCGGGCCAGCACCTCGGGGAGGCGCGTCGGCAGCAGCCCGGCGTCGACGGCGCGTGCGATCGCGGCGCGGACCGGCACCTCGGCGAGCACCGGACGGTCCAGCACGCCGGCGACGTCGCGGCGGCCGATCGCGCGTCCTGGCTCGGCGACGTGCACGACGCCCGACGCGTGCGCCAGTGCCGTGGCGCGCACCGCGCGCCGGAGCGTGAGGTAGCAGCCGCGGACAACGACGAGCGACGCGTCGGAGACCTCGAGCACCGCCCGCGACGCCGGGCTCTGCGCCAGTCCGAGGTCGACGACGGTGGGGACGAGGCCGTCGCGCAACGCGACCGCGAGGGCGGCGCCGGCCTCGGCCGCCGGGACGGGGGCCAGCGGCCGGGCCGGCGTGCCGCGAGGGATGAGCGCCACGCCTGCGGCCGCCTCGACGGTCAAGCGCTCGAGCGCGTCGGTCGGCGCCTCCGGACCAGCGCCGAGCCAATCCACGAGCCCGGTCGGGGGGTCGGACGCCAACCCGAACAGGGCGGGCTGGTCGCCGTCGAGGTCCGCGAGCCGAGCGCCGCCGCGCTTGCCGAGCACGAGCGCGCACGCGGCCGCGAGCACCGATGTGCCCGAGCCGCCTTTGGGCGACCACAACGCGAGGAGCACCGCTCCCCTCCTCTCCTTACCTTCTGCGATTCACGCGCGCGCGTTTCGGGCGCGTGCGCGACGCGGCAAGGGGGAGAGCGGGGGAACGCAAAGCTCCCCGACACCGGGGAGCTGCGAAGAACGTAGGGATCCGTGAGCCGGATGTCAAGAGGCGCGTAGGCTCAGGCCGCAATGAGCGTGCGCACCAACTCCGCCGCGTTTTTCGACCTCGACAAGACGATCATCGCCAAGAGCTCGGTGCTCGCGTTCGGCAGGCCGTTCTACCGCGAGGGCCTGTTGTCGCGACGGTCGATCGTGAAGAGCCTGTACGCGCAGGTCGTGTTCATGCTCGTCGGCGCGGACGAACAGAAGATGGAGAAGCTGCGGGTCGCGATGTCGGCGATGACGCGGGGATGGAACCGTGACCACGTCGCTTCGATCGTGCGCGAGACGCTGACCGACGTGATCGAGCCGATCATCTACGCCGAGGCGCTCGAGCTGTTCGACGAGCACCACGCGGCCGGACGCACGGTGGTCATCGTGTCGTCGGCGCCGCTCGAGGTCGTGCAGCCGCTGGCCGAGTTCCTCGGCGCTGACGAGGGCGTCGGCACCCGTGCCGCCATCGACGCCGACGGGAACTACACCGGCGAGCTCGAGTTCTACGCGTACGGAGCACACAAGGCGCAGGCGATCCGGGAGCTCGCGGCGCGGCAGTACATCAATCTCCCGATGTCGTATGCGTACAGCGACTCGATCACCGACCTGCCGATGCTCGAGGTGGTCGGCCACCCGGTCGCCGTGAACCCGGACAAGGAGCTCGCGCGGCTCGCTCGCGAGCGGGAGTGGGAGATACGCGACTTCGAGCATCCTGTGCGGCTGCGCGACCGCATGCCGGTGCCGCCCGCCGGTCCGACGATCGCGGTCGGTGGCGCGCTCGCCGCCGCCGGTGCCGGCGTTGCGGTGTGGTGGTGGCTGCGCCGCCGCAACGATGCGGCCTGACGACATCGGTCCCGACGTCCCGCGCGTCCGACTCGCGCAGCTCCCGACGGCGTTGGAGCCGATGGACCGGTTCTCCGAGTGGCTCGGCGGTCCACGGGTGCTCGTCAAGCGGGACGACCTCACCGGGCTGGCGCTCGGCGGCAACAAGGCCCGCAAGCTCGAGTTCCTGTGCGGCGAGGCGCAGGCACTCGGCTGCGACGTGCTCGTCACCGGCGGTGGGGCGCAGAGCAACCACGCCCGCATGACGGCGGCGGCGGCCAACCGGCTCGGGTTCGACTGCCACCTCGCGGTCGGCGGGACGGAGCCGAGCATCTCCAGCGGCAACCTGCTGCTCGACCGCGTCCTCGGCGCGACCCTGCACTTCACGGGGGCGGACTCGTACTACGAGGTCGAATCCGCGATCGAAGAGGTCGCAGCCGGCCTGGCGGCCGACGGCCGGCGCCCGTTCGCGATGCCGATCGGCGGCGCGTCCGTCACCGGTGCGGCGGCGTTCGTGTGGGCGGCCGACGAGCTGCTCGCGCAGATCGACGAGGACGGGCACGGAGGCGTCGACTGGATCGTCGTCGCGGACGGCTCGGGCGGGACGCACGCCGGGCTCATCGCCGGGCTGGGCGGGCGCGCGCGCGTGCTGGGCGTGGACGTGGGGACGCGCCCGGACCTGGATGACGTGATCCCCCGTCTCGCGGTCGAGGCGGCTGCACGCGCCGGGCGGAGTGCGCCGAGCAACGAGGTCGTCCTCGACCACTCGCGTTTCGGTGACGGCTACGGCGCGGTCACCGACAGCGCGCTCGAGGCGATCGACCGCGTCGCCGGCCTCGAAGGCATCATCCTCGACCCCGTGTACACCGGCAAGGCCATGGCGGGGCTCATCGCTGCGACGCGCGAGGGGCGCTTCGCCGGCGATACGGTCGTCTTCTGGCACACGGGCGGCGCGATCGCGCTGTTCGCCCACCGCTACGCCGAGCTGTTCTCCGGGCGCTAGGGGGTTTCTCGGCGGGGACGCGAACGTGCCCGGGCGGAGCCCGGGCACGATACGGAGGCCCTTGCCGCCGGCGCTCGAGCCGGCGGTGGGCCGGCGGTCAGACCTCGCGGACCTTGCGGGCTACCGCGATTCCGATCGCCACGAGAATCAGCAGGACGAGCAGCTTCTTCACAACGGATCTCCTGGTCGACGGGCGCTCCCCCGATGGTAGCGAGACTGGTAGACCGGCGCCGGAGGTGAACGGGGTCTGGTGGCCCCCCTCGTCTTCAAAACGAGTGGGACGGGTGATCCCCGTCCGGTGGGTTCGATTCCTGCCACCTCCGCGATCCGCTGTCCGACACCGGCAGGGAGGCCACCGTGAACCCATCGCAACGCGCCCGCAGGATCATCGCGACCGTCCTGCTCGTCGTGGGCGGGCTCGGGCTCGCCGTGGCGAGCACGGGCTGGTGGCTCGAGCGGAATTTCCTGAACACCGAGCGCTTCACCGGCACCGCCAACGACGCGCTGGACCAGGTGGACACGCAGGACGCGATCACGCACGTGCTCGTGCGCCAGATCTCGTCGGCAGCCGGTCAGAACCTCGAGCTCGCCGAACCGCTTCTGGCCTCGGTGGTGGAACAGGTCGTCGACAGCGATGCGTTCCGCGCCATCTTCGATCGTGCTCTGGCGGGCGCGCACGAGCTCCTCGTCGACCGAGACGCCGAGCAGATCGTGCTCGACCTGACCGGGGCCTACGACCGCATCAAGGCCCCTCTCGAGCAATTCGCGCCCAGCCTGGCCGCCGACCTCCCGAGCCGGAACGAGCTGCGCGTCATCCTCCTCGAGCGATCGCAACTGACGACGGCCTGGGACACCGTCGACCTCGTCGAGGGCGTGATCGCGATCGTGACCGTCACCGCCCTTGTGCTGCTCGCCGCCGGGATCGCGCTCTCGTACCAACGCTGGCGGGCGCTCGCCCTGGCGGGCTGGATCCTGGTCGGAACGCTGGCGTTCGTGCTGTTGGCGCTGCTGATCGCGCGTTCGGTCATTCCGGGCCGGATCTCGGACACGGTGTACGCGCGCGCCGCCAAGACGGGATTCGGCGTGATCACGCACGGACTCGTCGTGCAGTCGATCGTATTGGCGGTCATCGCCGGGGTGCTGGCCCTCGCTGCCGGCTGGACGCAGCGTCACGGGCTCAAAGCGTGGGCCGACGCGTTCCGCCGGATCTGGCGGCGACTCGAGGAGCTCGTGCCACGGCCGGCCGAGACGCCCGCCCGCGAACAGCCGGCTGACTCCGTGCCGACGGAAGTGGCTGGGACGCTCGACCCGCTCGCGCGAGGTGGCGCGCGCGTCCAGCACGCGTGGCGGGCGCTCGCGCTGCTCGGTATCGGGTTGTTCGCGGTTCTCGCGCCGGGCGGTCTCACGACCGTCGTCGTGGTCCTGCTTGGTGTGGGCGCGCTCTACCTCGCCTTGGTCGAAGGCGTCGCGGCGTGGCGCGCACCAAGGCAATCGACGCCCGAGACGACGGGATGAACCGGCGTGCGCAGGCCGTTACTGCCGTGCCATCGCGACCTGAAGGCGCTCCTCGGGCGTGATCAGGTGGGTACTGCGATTGTCGCGACTCTCCGTTTCCCCGCCATCACCCCATCTAGGTGATCTTGACCGGGCTCTCCTGCGCGAGCGCGGGGTCGGGCTTGCGCATCGCCAACCGGCCGGCGAGCGTCACCTCGACGAGCGCGACGACCGATCCGACCGCAGCACCGGCGAGCGCGTTCACGACGAACACGAGGAGCGGGCTCGCGTCGCCGACCAGCGCCACGATCCCGTGGACCAAGTCCTCCTCGACGAGGATCGGAAATGTGACCAGGAGAAAGGTCAGCCAGAACTTCCCCCGGACCAGCTGCCTCGATCGGCGGAAGCCGTCGAAGACCCTGCGGTCCTCCATGACGACGGCGGGGCCGACGAGGGAGAAGTACGTGTAGAAGATGAGCCCGGGGACGATCAGCAAGATGGTGGCGACGACCGCACCCAACGAGAGCAGCACATCCGCGGCGAGGAGGCGCCAGTACGGCAGAGCCCGCAGCAACTGTCCGAGCGGCCGGCGGGGATGGCCGCGCTCCTCCTCGCCGACGATCCGGTCGAGCAGACCTGCGAAGAAGGTGGTCCCGAACGTCGCGAGGCCGGCAATGACGAGGAGCGTCGCGACCAGCCCGGGATATTCGGAGGCCCGGTCGCCGACCGCGTCGATGACCACGTCGAGGCCCGCACTGATGCCGAACACGACGAGCGCCGCCCCCGCGATCAGCCCGAAGCGCCGCCGGTAGGTTCCGAACGCGGCCGCCAGCACCGCGCGCACGCCGACCGCGGGAAGATTCGTCGCACCTGCCTGCGGCACCGGCGCAGCGTAGCGATCCCACCTCGCGCCGAGGCGACCTAGATTCAGAGCCCGCGCAACGGAGGGGGCCAGTCGTGGAGTACCGGCAGTTCGGCAGCACGGGCATACGGGTCTCGGAGCTTTGTCTGGGCACGATGACGTTCGGGAACGAGGCCGACGAGGGGACGAGCCGCAAGCTCGTCGATCGCTTCCTCGACGCCGGTGGCAACTTCGTCGACACCGCCGACGTGTACAACGACGGTGCATCCGAAGAGATCACGGGGCGTGCGCTGCACGGCCGGCGCGACGACATCGTGCTGGCGACGAAGGTCCGGTTCCCGACCGGCGAGGGCGTCAACGATTCCGGCGCGTCACGTCGACACATCCGTATGGGGATCGAGGCGTCGTTGCGACGCCTCGGGACGGAGTGGGTCGACCTGTACCAGATCCACTGCTGGGACGCGCGCACGCCGCTCGAGGAGACACTGTCGACGCTCGACGACCTCGTGCACGAGGGCAAGATCCGGTACGCGGGTGCGAGCAACTACACGGCGTGGCAGCTGGCGAAGGCGTCGGGTCTCGCGAGTCGTCACGGATGGGACGGGTTCGTCTCGCTCCAACCCGAGTACTCACTCATCACGCGCGACATCGAGCGCGAGCTGCTCCCCCTGTGCCGCGACGAAGGATTGGCCGTGCTCCCGTGGAGCCCGCTCGCGGGGGGCGTGCTCACCGGGAAGTATCGCGAGGGCGAGGACTTCCCGAAGGGCACGCGCGGCGGCGACACCGAGGAGCCGATCACCTTCACGTACCGCCTGCACGACAAGGCGTGGGGCACGGTCGAAGCGGTGTGCAAGGTCGCGGCCGAGGCGGGCAAGACGCCGTCGCAGGTGGCGCTGAACTGGGTCGTGCACCGGCCGGGCGTGACCGCGCCGATCATCGGCGCCCGCAACATGACCCAACTCGAGGACAACCTCGGCGCCGTCGGCTGGCAGCTCGAGGAGGAGCACTGGCGGGCGCTGTCGTGGGCGAGCGCGTTCCCGCGCGGCTACCCGTACGACTTCATCGACTACTCCGACGCCGAACACTGACGACGGCTGCCGCCGTCACTCCTCCGCTTCGAGCAGCCGGGCGATCCCTTCTACGTCGGCGGCGACGTGCCGGGCGGTCCGGACGCTCCTGATCCGTCCGACGCGGCGGGGAACGCCCTCCAGGTGCGCGTAGCGGGTGCGACCGGCGTCGAGCGCGTGCGCCGCCGAGCCGACGATGTACGCGCGCGCCGGCGCCTGCATGAGCATGAATCCACTCTCGATCTCGACTCGGAACGGCGCGACGAGCCCGCGTCGCGTGCGGGTGACGATGCGCAGGTTGTTGCCTTCACGATGTGTCACGCGCACGCTGGCGACGTCACGGTCGAATCGGGGGACGTTCCGCTCGATGTCGGTCATGAAGGCCCACACGCGCTCGAACGGCTGATCGACCTCGCGCTCTTCGAGGTGCACGCCGGGCAGCACCGCGGCAAGCACCCGGAGTCGTCGCACGCCGTCGAGCGTCGCCGCCGGCCACGCTTCCGTCGGGATCGGGCTCATCCTCCCCACCTCTCCTCGAACGCCTGCTTCGCGCGATGCGCGCGTGACTTGACGGTGCCGGGTTCCACGCCGAGGACCTCCGCCGTCTGCTCTTCCGAGAGATCCTCGAGGTAGCGGAGCGCGAGCACCGCCCGCTCACGCGGTGGCAGCCGGTTGAGCGTCTCGCGCACGTCCATGCGATCGTCGAGGTCGACGTCGGGCAACTCGCGCTCGGTGACGTCGCTCACCGGTACGTCGCGCCCGCGGGTCGCGATGCGCACCGACTCCCGTACCGCGATACGCCGGACCCACGCTCGCAACGCCGCGGGTTCCCGGAGCGTCGGCAGGTTTCGCAAGACGAGGACGAGCGTCTCCTGCGCGGCGTCGTCGCCATGGTCGAGGGCGATCGAGCCGCAGATCCGGCTGATCCACGGCATGAGGTCGCGGATCAGCGCGCTCATGGCCAATGGATCGCCCCGCTGTGCGGCCCGGACGCGGTCCTCCACGGCCATAGGGAGTACCCGGGAACCCGGAAAGGTTCCAAGTTCCTCTTCTCTTCGGGCACGCCGGCAACCGAGGAGGTACGGACATGGCGCAGAAGCTGACCGTCGTCGGCGGCGGGATCGGTGGGCTCGTCTCGGCGATCGCGGCCCGGGAGGCGGGCGTGGAGGTCACGCTGCTCGAGTCCAAGCGCGAGCTCGGCGGCCGGGCCCGGTCGACATCCGCGCCGTACATCGCCAACTGGGGACCGCACGCGCTGTACGCCGACGGTCCAATGTGGAGATGGCTCGACGAGCGGGGCCTGGCGCAACCGTGCGTCAAGCCCCCGATGCGCCACCCGCTGCTGTTCCGGCGCGGCGGCGAGCTGCGCCGCCTGCCCGGTAAGAAGCTCCTCGCCGCTCTTGCACGGCTGCGCCGCACTGCTGCACCCGCGGACCGCGCGTTCGCCGAGTGGGCATCCGAGCGCGCGGGCGAGGAGGTGGCGACCCGTCTGGCGCGCATGGCGGGTGTCTTCAGCTTCGACCACGACCCGGGCCGGCTGTCCGCCGCCTTCGTGCACGACCGGCTCGTGCGGGTGACGACCATCCCGTCACCGGCCCGCTTCGTCGTCGGCGGATGGAGCGAGCTCGTAGCACGGCTCGTCGACCGGGTCATCGAGCTCGGCGTGCGCATCGAGACGGGTGCTCGCGTCAACGAGGTCCCCGAACCACCGGTGGTCCTCGCCGTCCCGATGGGCGTCGCCGCCGAGTTGCTCGGCGACGCGTCGTTGTCGTGGACGGGCACGACGACCGCGCTCCTCGACGTCGCGATGACCGCTCGCCGCGGTGACCCGTACGTCGTGTATGACCTCGACGCACCGGGCTGGGTCGAGACGTACACGCACGCCGACCCGTCACTGGCGCCGCCCGGCGAGCACCTCGTGCAGGCGCAAGCCGGGTTACGGCCGGGCGAATCCCTCGACAGCGGCATCCGCCGCCTCGAAGCGATCCTCGACGCCGGCTTTCCCGCGTGGCGCGAACGAGAGACGTGGCGACGCCGGGCACGCGTCGACGACGACAGCGGTGCGCTCGACCTGCCCGGGACGACGTGGCGCGACCGGCCGGTGGTCGACCGCGGCGACGGCGTCTACGTGGTCGGTGACATGACAGCCGCGCCCGGACTACTGAGCGAGGTGACCCACGCGTCCGCCCTTGCCGCAGTCGACGGCGTCGTCGGCGTTCCCGCGCGCGCTCAGCACCGAGACGTCGCGGTGTAGCGCGAACGCGACGAGGCCCGGTTCCGCGGAACCGGGCCTTCGGCCTTCCCGGGACCTGCAGTGGTCGCTTAGACCGCCAGCAGGTCGCGGGCGCCGGTGTCGGCGGACGGGTGACGAAGCTTCGACATCGCCCGGGCCTCGATCTGGCGGATGCGCTCCCGGGTGAGGTTGAAGTACTCGCCGACTTCCTCGAGCGTGCGCGGCTCGCCGCGGTCCAGACCGAAACGCAACGCCAGGATCTGGCGCTCGCGCTCGTCGAGCGGCGCGAGCAGCTTCTCGATCTCGGCCGGCAGCAACGCGGTGGCCGCGACTTCAAACGGCGACTCGGCCGAACGGTCCTCGACGATGTCGCCCAGCTCGGCGTCGCCGTCCTCGCGCAGGGGCTCCGACAGCGAGAGCGGCTCGGCCGCGAAGCGCAGCGCCTCGGTGACCTTGTCCTCGGGCATCTCGACCTCGAGGGACAGCTCGGCGAGCGTCGCCGGGCGCCCGAGCTTCAGCTCGAGGCGCGAACGCGCCTTCTGGAGGCGTGCGAGCGTGTCACCGGCATGCACCGGCAGCCGGATGGTGCGACCGGTGTTCGCGATGCCACGCGTGATCGCCTGGCGGATCCACCACGTGGCGTACGTCGAGAACTTGAACCCCTTGCGCCAGTCGAACTTCTCGACCGCGTGCATGAGGCCGAGGTTGCCCTCCTGGATGAGGTCGAGGAGTGGCAGACCCGACGCTTGGTACTTCTTGGCGATCGAGACGACGAGGCGCAGGTTCGACTGCACGAACGTGCGCTGGGCGTCGTCTCCCTCGCGGGCGGTGCGGCGCAGCTCACGCTTCTTGCCCGCGGTGAGGTCCTTGCCCGCAGTCAGGAGGTCGGCGCGCGCGGCATTGCCCCCTTCGATCTGCTGGGCGAGCCGGACCTCGTCGTCCTTCGTGAGCAGCGGGTACTGCCCGATGTCGGTCAGGTAGAGCCGGACGAGGTCTTCCTCGTCCCGCTCGACTCGCTCCTTCGCCACGAATGCCTTTCTCGCTGTGGGGACGATCCGCTCAGCTAGGGGAGAACGGGGTGCACAAACCAGGAGTTCCCAGGTTGGATGGGAGGAAGACCGGGTCGGTGCCTTGTCCCCAAGTACGATACCGACTCCGTCAAGGCAAGATTTCCACACGCCGGGGTGGCTACTCGCACCGGGCCGCAAGGGGGTTCGTGGCCGATCTGGAGCTCGCCGTGGTCATCGGGAGCTTCGAGGCCCGGACCGGCCGGCAAGGCGACCTCGCCGCCGTCCTGGCGAAGTACGTCGTGCTCACCCGCAGCCGACCGCATTGTCGCAACGTCGACCTGGTGGCGTCCGGCTCCCGCCCGGGCCGGCTGGTCGTGATCGAGAAGTGGGAGAGCGCCGACGACGCCCGCGCCCACCTCGACGCGGCCGAGACGGTGGAGATGGCCACGGCGGCGCGTGACGTGCTCGCGGTCGCGCCCGACCTCGACCTGTTCGAGTCGATCAGCGCGCAGGACCTCGAATGATGCGTGCACAGCGTTCGCTGAGCGGGCTCGGTGCACGCATCAGGACGGCGCGCGCAGGGACTCCTTGCGGATCGCCGACTTCTGCTTGGGCTCGGGGCGAGGGTCGGCGGCCTTGCATTCGGTGCACAGCGCCTGCAGCTCCGCCCACGTGAAGTTGTCGCCGGTCCACAGGCGCTCGAACGCATCGTCGGCGACGTCGGTGAAGCCGTTGTACAAGCGGAACACGTACTGCCGGCGCACCTTGCGGGTGATCTCGCCGAGCCGCGCCGCCCGTCCTTCGGCCGAAGCCTCCCATGCCGCCCGCTGCGCGTCGGTGAGCTCTTCGTCGACGGGCGCGTCGGCAAAGCCCTCGAGCCGATCACGCACCCGGAACAACCCGGTGGCGAGATTCGTGCGCGCCAGCTCCTCGTTGAACGTGGCGCGATGCCGACCGTCTTCGAAGTTCGCGCCCGAGAACCAGAGCTCGGCGCGGCCGTCTGTGACGTCAGCCGTGCTCCCGGTGAGCGGGAGTGGCAACTCTTCGTCGATCTCGATGCGGATCGGCACGTCGTCGGGAACGCCGACCTTCGTCGCGAGCTCCTCGGCGAGCCCGGCGATCACGCCGGCGTCGTACTGGACGAGCGTGAACTGCTCGGGCGTGACCTCGACGCGCGCCACCGTTAGGAGGCGCGCTGCTCGGCGGTGGCCGCGGCTTCCGCCTCCGCTTCCGCCTGGGCCTCGACCGTGACCTCGGAGAGCTCGTCGATCTCGTCGTTGCTGAAGCCGGCCATCTCGCGGAACTTGCGCGCCAGCTGGATCGGGTTCTCGTCGGTCTCGCCCCGGAAGCCGCCCAGGCTGAACAGCTTGTCGACCGTGCGCTGGAACTCGAGCGCGCGCTCCCGCCGTTCGGGATCGTTCTCGGTGAGCCGGCGCAGCCAGTCGGAGCCCATCTTCACGTGTGTGACCTCGTCGGCGAGCATCCAGTCCTCGCACGCGGCCAGCACCGGGTCGCCGGAGTTGTCACCGAAGAGCTTCATCGTGTTGAACACGTCGATCGCGAGGCCTTCGAGCGCACGGTTGACGCCCGTGAGCCGAAGCAGCGCGTCCTCGGCGCAGGCCGCCTCGTAGAGGAACGTCGCCTCGCTGAACTCGCCGATCTCCGTGCCCATGTGCTCGGCGAGCTTCACCGAGATCTCGCAGTGGCGCGACTCGTCCCACGACTGACGGGCCATGTCGAGCTTGAGTTGGAACGGCACGTCCTCGTCGTCGAAGTCGAACGTGGTGCGGCCGGCTCCTTCGAGGGCTTGGAGCTCGCCCATGAAGATCCCGTGCATGAGCTGGCGGGCCCGGTCGGGCGCCGCCGGGCGCTCCGGCTCGAGCTTGGCCGATCCGGTGTTGCGCTCGGCCACCTTCATCTGGCGCGGATCCATCATGGCTTCGTGGATCTGCACCCTCACGAAGCGAGCGTCGCGAGCAAGCTCCTCGACGGGGAGGATCTTCTTCATCCGACTGCTACCCCCTCCGACGCATTCGCGCCGGCTTCTTCGCTTGTTCCAATGCTACCGGGGCCCGTGATGCCCCCGGCCGCGAGCATGAGCTGCTCGAGCTCGCGCTGCCGGTTCGCTGCCCGTTCGACCTCGTCGGGCGTCGAGATCAGCGACTGCAGCAGCATCTCGCCTTCTCGCCAGTCGTCGAACTCGTCCTGGAGGATGAACTTCAACGAGCGCATCGTCGGCGCGTCGGTGATGCGACTCGTCGCGTTGAGATGGAACGTGTACGCCGCGATCTTGCGCGGGATCAGCACGCGGTACACGCCGACGAGCTTCTCGATGGTCAGCTCCGGTGCCTCGGGGTCGCGCACTGCGTCGACGAACGCCACCATCGCGTCGTTCGGTGGCTCGGTGAGCCGTTCCGTGTTCATCTCGCGCAACTCGGGGAGCCGCTTGTTCCAGAGCTCGGCGTGCCACGCGTGGTGGTAGCACTGCCGGCCGAGGACGAGCTTCACGTCGAGCTCGGGGACCGTGGCGACCCAGCCGCCGAGCGCCTCGAACAGGCGCATCTCGATCCACTTGTAGTTGCCCACCCGGCGGGCCGACTCGACCACCCCGAAGAGCCCGGGCAGCTCGCGGCGGTCCCACGGCGCAAAGGCGGAACGGGGCTGGCCCGGCTCGGTCACGCGCTGATCCCCCGGTCGGTCGCGGACGGACGGGTCATTCTCACTGGGGCTTGACCGGGCGGTCAAGTGACGCTCGGCACACCTCGCAGGGACTCGCGCCGGCGCGCGCCGAGCTCAGCGACCAGGATGCCGGCCAGGATGATCACAGCCCCGAGGTAACCGCCCCAGCCCAGCCGCTCGCCCACGGCGTAGCCGACGAAGCCGGCGACGACGGGCTCGAGCAGGTTGATGATGCTGGCGCGCGCAGGCTCGATTCTCCGCTGGGCCCACACCTGGATGGTGAACGCGAACGCCGAGCAGCCGAGCCCGGTGAACACGACCGCGAACACCGCCTCTGCCGTCAGGTGTCCCAACCCGTCGAACGCGACGAACGGCACCGCCATAGCGGCCAGCGTGAGCAGCTCGACGCAGGTGAGCGTCACGACGTCGAAACGGTTCGCCCACGCCCCGGTCTGCACGAACCAGATTCCGAAGAAGAACGCGGTGACGAGCGTGATCGCGTCACCGAATCCGAGCGTGGGTTGCGCGCCGGTGAGGAGGAACAAGCCGATGACGGCGAGCACGACGGAGGCGAATACCGACCGGTCGGGAAGCCGGCGGTAGAGCACCGCGCCGACGAGCGGTGTGAACACGGCGAACAACCCGGTGATGAACGCCGAGTTGGAGGTGGTCGTGTGCTGGAGGCCGACGTTCTGGCACACGTATGCCACGAACGCGGTGAAGCCGAGCGCGAGGCCGCAGCCGCCTAGTACGCGCGCCGAGTCGGTGGGACGCGCCGCCGGCCCGCGCCACCCCCGGCGGAGCGCGAGAGGTACGAGCGCCGCGCCCCCGATCGCGAAGCGCACCAGCACGAAGCCGGTGGCCGTGAGGTCGTCGAGCGCGTCCTGGACGATCGTGAACGTGGCGCCGTAGAGGAAGCTGGCGACGACGAGCGCCAGCTCCGGATAGAACGCGCGGAGCCGCGCGTTCAACCAGGCCAGCGGTTCGTGATCGGCAGGCGCCGGTCCTTGCCGAAGGCCTTGGGCGAGACCCGCACACCGGGCGGCGCTTGGCGGCGTTTGTACTCGTTGCGGTCGACGAGCCGGGCGATCGTGCGCGCCGTATCGGGATCGAATCCGGCCTCCTCCAGCTCGGTCACCGAGAGGTCGCCTTCGACGTAGCCCTCGAGGATCGGGTCGAGCACCGCGTAGTCGGGCAACGAGTCGCTGTCGCGCTGACCGGGGCGGAGCTCGGCGCTCGGCGGTTTGTCGAGCACCGATTCGGGGACGAGGGCGCGTCCGGCGCGTTCGTTGCGATCCCGGGCGAGCGCGTAGACGAGCATCTTCGGCACGTCCTTGATCACCGAGAAGCCGCCCGCCATATCGCCGTACAATGTCGAGTAACCGGTTGCGAGCTCGCTCTTGTTGCCTGTGGTCAGGACGAGCGCGCCGAACTTGTTCGAGAGCGCCATGAGAACCGTGCCCCGGATCCGGGCCTGGAGGTTCTCCTCGGCCAGACCGGGCTCGGTGCCCGCGAACGGCTCGGCCAACATGTCGAGGAACGCGCCGTGGGCGGCCTCGATCGGCACCGTGATCGTCCTGATGTCGAGGTTCCGGGCGAGGGCCTCGGCGTCGGTCACGCTGCCTTCGCTCGAGAAGCGTGAAGGCATGAGCACACCGAGCACGCGACCCGGGCCGAGGGCGTCGGCGGCGATGGCGGCGACGAGTGACGAGTCGATGCCGCCGGACAAGGCGATGATGACGTCGGTGAACCCGTTCTTGACGACGTAATCACGG
This sequence comes from Acidimicrobiia bacterium, assembly GCA_035264545.1. Taxonomy (GTDB): domain Bacteria; phylum Actinomycetota; class Acidimicrobiia; order IMCC26256; family JACDBD01; genus JALZAA01. The sequence goes on along the minus strand of DATFPZ010000416.1, from coordinate 3,420 downwards.
GTGCCGAGCGCGAGGGCTTCGTAGACCTCACGTACGGGGGGAAGCTCGGGTTCGACCCGCGGCCGTTCGCCCCGCTCGCCGAGGTGCGCATCGCTGACCTTGACCTCGGTCAGCGCCGGCGCCGACCACCGCCCGCGGGGGTCGAGCAGCCGCTTCCGGAACGTCGGCCGCACGTCGAGGTCGACGACGAGCAGGTCTTCGGTGAACTGGCGCGCCCGTGCCACCAGCCGGCCCTGCTCGTCGAACACGAGTGACCCGCCGTCGAAGACGAGCTCGTCCTGACCACCGACGAGGTTCACGTACGCGATCGGGACGGAGGCGTCGGCGGCGCGGGTGGAGAGCATCGTCTCGCGCTCGCGGAGCCGGCCCGCGTAGTACGGCGACCCGTTGATGTTCACGACGAGCTCGGCCCCGCCGCCGGCTTGGGTGATGATCGGCCCGCTCGGGCTCCAGGCGTCCTCACAGATCGTGACGGCCACCCGTGTGCCCGCGACATTGAACAGCGGACCATCGGTTGTGGAAGCCGTGAAATAGCGCTGCTCGTCGAAGACGGTGGAGTTCGGGAGGATGTGCTTGCGGTACACCCCCTGGACCTTGCCGCTCGCGCACACCGCGGCGGCGTTGTAGAGGTCACGCTCGAGGAGCGGGAAGCCGAGCACCGCCACCGCCCGGCCCGTGCGGGCGGCGACCTTCTCGATGCTCTCCTGCGCCTGGGCGACGAAGGCAGGCCGCAACAGCAGGTCTTCGGGCGGATACCCGGTGATCGCCAGCTCGGGAAACACGACGAGGTCGCAGGCGTCGGCTTCGGCCCGCTCGTACGTCTCGAGGATGCGCGCTGCGTTGCCCTCGAGGTCACCGACGACGAGGTTCAGCTGCGCGAGTGCGACACGAAGCCGGGGCACACCTCAAGGATACGGCCGGCTGTCTCGGCCGGCCCGACTCAACCGGTGAGGCGGGGCACCGCCACCACAGCGAACGCAACCGTCGGCGCGGGCGCGACCTCGTTCCCGGGCGGACCTGGAGGAGATGGAGAAGGACATCCGACCGGATCAGGCTCGAACGTGATCGTCAATGCACCGTCGCCGCTGCGCACGCCCGTCTCGAACGTGGTGCCCGACGGGCCGGTGCCGGATCCGCCCCCGCCCCCGCCTCCGCCGTTCGTGTTGCTCGCCGACGACGCGCCTCCCCCGCCGCCACCGACGGCGCCACCACCCCCGCCACCGCCACCCTGGTTGTTGTCGGGGGAGTCTCCACCGGCGCCGCCCTGCAGCGCGGCGCCCGATTCACCCGCACCGCCGGCGCCCACTCCGTTCCCACCTGCGCCACCGTTACCGCCCGACTGGCCGCCTTGGGCGCCAGCCGGCACGTTGGCGCCGTCCTGTCCCGCGTCCCCGCCGGCACCGCCGTTCCCCTGCCCGTTGGCCTGGCCGCCGCCGCCTCCGCCGCCGCCCGCGCCAGCGATGACGAGCGCATCCGTGCCGCGTAGGACGCTCGACGACCCACCACCGCCCCCACCGCCCGCGTTGGTGCCTCCCGAGCCGCCGTCGCCGCCGTCCGGAAAGCCGCCGGGGCCCAACCCCGCGTTCGGAGCGTCGCCGCCCGCACCGCCCACGAGCACCTGCAGGGTCTCGCCGGGTGTGACCGAGACGGTTGCGGTCGCTCGACCTCCCAGAGCGCCGGCGCCGAACACGAGGTTGTCCGTATCGCCGTCACCACCTTGCGCGCTGAAGGCGTCAACAGTGATCGCGCAGACGTTTTCGGGCACCAGGAAGGTCTGCGCGTCGTCGGTGAAGGAGAAGGGCTCCGTGATCGGCTGCGCGCCCGCAGTCCCGATCCCCGTCAGGGTCAGGAATGCACCTGCAAGGAGGCAACTGCTCGCTGCGCTCAGGAACCGGGAATGTCTCATCGCCTCCACCCATGGGCAATCGACAGCTGCCGCACAGTAGTCATGAGCCGCACGTCGCGACAGGCTCCGTGGGCGACACTGGACGGGTGGCCCAGAGGCTCCTCGACTCACCCGAGGTCAATGAAGCGTTCGAGCGCGCCGCCGACCCGACGGCCGCCCGGGCCTACCTGACGCGGCTCATCGGCGATCACGCAGCCCTTGGGGGCGAGCTCGCCACGAACCCAGTCGTGCGCGACGCGCTCGTCGCCTTGAGCGCGGCGTCCCGCTCGCTGTCCAGCGCGGTCTTGCGCGATCCGTCGCTACTCGAACCGTTGCGCGACGACGAGGGCTTCACGCACGAGCGAGCGCTCGCCGAGTACCGCGACTCGGCCGCCGCCTTCATCGCCTCCGCTGATGACGGCGCGGGCGCGCTGCGCCGGTGGAAGCAGCGCGAGCTGCTGCGCATCGCGGCGCGGGACTTGCTCGGCGTGGCCGACCTTCCCGCCGTCGGCCGGGAGCTGGCGGCCCTGGCCGAAGAGTGCCTCGGCCAAGCGGTCGACCTCGTCGCGCCGGACGCCCGGCTCGGGGTCATCGCGATGGGGAAGCTCGGCGGCCGGGAGCTCAACTACGCCAGCGACGTCGACGTGCTGTTCGTCCACGAGGGCGACGGCGCCGTCGCCGAGCGCGCGGCGCGTGCGGTGCTCACGACGATGAGCGCGCCCACAGCGGAGGGCATCGTGTTCCGCACCGACGCCGACCTTCGTCCCGAAGGCCGGTCGGGACCGTTGTCGCGGACGCTGGAGGCGTACAGCGCGTACTACGAGCGCTGGGCCCAGCCGTGGGAGTTCCAGGCGCTCTTGAAGGCCCGGCCCGTCGCGGGTGACGGCGACCTCGCCCGTCGATTCCTGGAGCTCGTGCAGCCGGTCGTCTGGCCGGACGTTCTCGATCCTGACGCGGTTCGCTCGGTTCGGGCGATGAAGGCCCGGGCGGAGGGAGAGATGCACCGCCGCGGGCTCACGGACCGCGAGGTGAAGCGGGGGCGGGGCGGCATCCGTGACATCGAGTTCGCCGTTCAGCTCCTTCAGCTCGTGCACGGCAGGCACGACCCGACGGTCCGCTCCTCCACGACGCTGGACGCCCTCGCACAGCTCGCCGCCGGCGGCTACATCGAGCCCGACGAGGCCACGCAGCTCGACGACGCCTACCGCTTCCTGCGGACAGTCGAGCACCGTCTGCAGCTGCAGGACGAGCAGCAGACCCACACGTTGCCGGCCGACCTCGCCGCGCGCACACGGCTCGCGCGAGTGCTCGGCTACCGCGACCACGGCGACGAGACCGCGCTCGACCTCTTCGAGACGGACTATCGCGGCTACCAGAACCGGGTGCGATCGATCCACGAGCGGCTGTTCTTCGCGCCGCTGCTCGACACGCTGGCGGGTGCGGGACCGCTGACAGCAGAGGCGGTCGAGGAGCGCCTGACTGCGTTCGGCTTCCTCGACGTCGCCCACACCCGCGCCGCGCTGCGAGAGCTGACG